>CAJMQR010000012.1 GCA_905215665.1 uncultured bacterium
CGTCAGGCGATGCCTTCCTGATTAAAATTAAGATTTTAATCAGGAAATAGTATTAAAACTTCATGCAGGAACGCTGCACCACGAAAACGCGCAAATGCCGGTGCATGAATTTTTTGTGCATCATTTCCGGTTGCCCCGCAGGGACGAGGAAATGGCACATTTCTTATTTTTGCTATGCTTTTGCATAGCAAAATGCCCACCCCACCAAGGTGGGGTGGGCTTTCCATCAATTAGCCGAGCTTACCGGTAATGCAGTTCTCTTCACCGAAGGCAGCAAAGGCAGCCTCGCAGATGTGATCGTATGCATCCTTAGCGGTGGTCTCGCCGGCCAGCAGCAGCTGGAACTTGGGAACGATCTGCTCGTCCATCAGCTTCTTGGCAGTGGCGGTCATCTCGGTGGTAACGCCCTCAGGAGGCGCCTGCACCATGGCGATGCAGCGGGCAGCGGTGGCCAGGTTGTCGGCGTCGCGGCCCTCCTCCAGAACCAGCGCGTCACGACCGGTCTGGCAGACGGGATCCAGATACAGCTCGTTCATGCAGGTGGCAATGCGCTCGCCGGAGCAGATATAGTCCATGAACAGCAGTACGTTCTTCAGGTGCTCATCGGTGGTGTTCTTGTTCCGCATGGCGATCAGGCCGTCCACGGTGCCGTAGCAGGACTCCTCGCAGCCGTCCATGGTGGGAACGGGCAGGAAGGCATAATCCATCTTCTGGGAGTTCTCAACGGCGGTGCCGTCGTTGGCTTCCAGTGCGGCGTTGTTCTTCTTGAAGTTGTTCTCGAACAGAGGCATAGCCTTGCCGAAGATCATGGCGTTGCCAGTCTGGCACATGACCATACGCTGGCCGGCTTCCACGCCGAAGTTGGGCATATAGCCGGACTTGGTCATCTCCTCGATGGCGCTGAGCAGGGTCAGCATGTTCTCGGAGGTGAAGGTGTACTTCAGCTCAGGGGTGAAGGTGTTGCTCAGGCCTGCGCCTGCGCCGAAGATGTAGAGCATATCGGAAGCGGTGACGCCGGAGTTGGCGAACACGAAGCCGTAGCAGCCGTCCTTGGTGCCCTGCTTGATGACGTCCAGGAACTCCTCATAGGTCCAGCCTTCCTTCTGGATCTTGGCAACGTCGATGCCCAGGCCTTCCATCATGGTCTTGTTGGCGCCGATGGACTGAATGGTCAGGTACAGAGGCAGGCCATAGGTGGTGCCTTCCAGAGTCAGGTACTTCAGAGCGTTCTCGTCGTAGTCGGCCAGACGGTCAGCGGCCATGTACTGGGCGATGTCAATGGCGACGCCCATTTCCACGTAGGTGCCCAGAGCGTTGGAGGAGATCTCCGCGATGTCGGGAGCCTCGCCGGCCTGCGCCATGGTGGACAGCTTGTCGTTGTGATCGCCCCAGGAGGTCTCAATGATCTCCACGGTCAGGTTGGGGTACAGGGCATGGAAGCCATCTGCCCAGGTCTTCAGGTTCGTCAGGTAATTGCCTGTGACGGGGGGAGCCATGATCACGATGGTGTCGGGTTCCGCCTTTGCTTCCGTGGGAGCCTCGGTCGCGGCAGCAGTGGTGGCGCTGACATCGGCTTCGGTGGGAGCCTTGGTCTCGGTAGTGGTCTTGGAGCCGCAGGCGGCCAGACCCAGAACCATAACGACGACCAGCAGCATGGTTACGATCTTTTTCATTTCTGTTATCCTCCTGGTGTTCAAATTAGCGCTCCGGCATTGTCGTTGCGCCATGCGATTATTATAGCGGAGTTGGTATTTCATGTCAATAGTTACGTAAATGAATGAAACTTTGTTTTATCCGCTGATTTGAAATCGCAGTTTTTTAGTGAATTGGTGAAACTATTACAGAGCAGCGTTCGCCAAAATGTACAATATCCACAAAAATCGCGTCAAATATTTGGCAACAAAATGCATGGTCATTCCTCCCAGGAGGCGATACAATGGTACGGATACTGTAGGAAAGTATAAAGATTTGTAAAATTTTTTACAAAATGGCCGGAAGCCTCCCCAGCGCCCCGGCTGTCCGGAACTCCCATGGTAAAAGGCGAAGAAGCAGAAATCATAACAAAAGGCGGTACCCTATGAATTTCTCTCCCGATTCAAGATTCATGCGCCTGTGCGGCAGCTTTGTGTCGCTGGTGCGTATCAATCTTCTGTGGCTGCTGTGCAGTCTGCCCCTGTTCACCGTCGGCGCTTCCACCGCCGCCATGGTTTCCGCCCTGACAGCGTTCCGGGCGGATGATGAGTGCGGCGCAAAGGTGTTCTTCCATGCCTTCCGCACCCATTTCCGCCAGGCAACCGTCTTGTGGCTGCTGATGGCTTTCCTTGGGTGTATGCTGGCGCTGGATTACCGGATCGTGGTTCATCTGGCCTTCCCCGTAAGAATGGCAGTGATCGTGGTGATCTGCTTCTGCGCGCTGGCTCTGATCCTGGTGTCCGGCCTGATTTTCCCCCTGCTGGTTCGCTTTCCGGGAACACTGCGGGACACCGTCATCAACGCGGTACTGCTGAGCATTGCTCATCTGCCGAAAATGCTGCTGGTAACGGCCATGAACCTGCTGCCGCTGCTGCTTCTCGTGCTTCTGCCCCGTCTGGTTCTCTTCTTCGGCTTCCTGTGGCCGCTGTGCGGGTTTTCTCTTATTGCACTGTACGACCTGAAGGTGATAGAAAAAATCTTCGCCATTCTGGAAAGCGGCGCTCAGGAGCCGGCGGGTCAGAATTGACGGTGCCCCACTTATAATATATTAGGGTCAAGCTTGCCGCCTGACCCCAATTGTCTGTTATAAGGGATATCCCATTACCATCACGCGCTTCATTGCGAGTTTTCCTTTGCTGTTTTGCAGGAAGCAATCAGCAGTCTGCGAATATTGCCGCACAGTTTCTCGGCATATTTGTATGAAGCGGGGTCAATTCTTTTGGTTTCATACATCAGCTTCAACCAATAGCTTGTCTTGTTGGACTCTTTCAATGCAATTTCCAACTTTGCAATAAAATCTTTTTTGCTCTGGGCGTACTGCGCTTCGTGTATATTCGCACCTACGGAAGTACCTGCTCTTGCAAGCTGATCGGTCATATCTCTTGACACTACCATATGGTGCGGATAAATCCCGCTTTTTTCCGGACAGCGCCGATAGAAAATGCTGCTGTCCGGTAATCGGACAGCAGCATTGTAATTGGGGATAAGTTATCAGCGCTGTACGCGGCCCGACGCATTTCCGGCCGCGAGAGCCTCAACTTCGGCTACGCTCATCTGGTTGAAGTCGTGCTCAATGCTGTGCTTCAGGCAGGAAGCGGCGACTGCAAAGTTGATCGCCGCCTGATCGTCCTTGCCGGACATCAGTGCGTAAATCAGTCCGCCGCCGAAGCTGTCTCCGCCGCCGACACGGTCAACGATATGGATGCGGTAGGTGGGAGAAAACACGGCCTTGTCGCTCGCCGCGTCATACAGCATTCCTGCCCAGTCGTTATCGCTGGCGGACAGAGAGCCGCGCAGCGTGATGGCGACCTTCCTGCATCCGAAGCGCTGCGCGATCTGGCGCGCGACGCTGATATAGCCCGCATGGTCGAGCTTGCCGCTGTTAATGTCGGTATTTTCCGCCTCGATCCCGAAAACGTCCTTCGCGTCTTCTTCGTTCGCAATGCACACATCAACATAGGGCAGCAGCTTTGCCATGACCTCGCCGGCCTGCTCGCGAGACCACAGCTTTTTTCTGTAATTGAGGTCGCAGGAAACGGTTACGCCCTTTTCCTTTGCGGCCTTGCACGCCTGCAGGCAGGCTTCCGGCATCTCGCCGCCCAGAGCAGGAGTAATTCCGGTCCAGTGGAACCAGTCAGCGCCCTCAAAAATGCCATCCCAGTCGAATTCCTCCGCCTTTGCCGTCGCGATCGACGACCCGGCGCGGTCATAAATGACCTTGGACGCGCGCTGGGACGCGCCTTTTTCACAGTAGTACACGCCCAGACGCGGGCCGCCGCGCAGAAGATACTTCGTATCGACCCCGTAGCGCCTCAGTTCGTTGACAACGCACTGTCCTATCTCATGTGCCGGAACCTTGCTGACAAAGGCGGCATCCACACCATAATTCGCGAGAGAAACCGCGACGTTCGCTTCTCCTCCGGCATAGCTCACCTCGAAGCTGTTCGCCTGCACGAAGCGAAGGTACCCCTCCGGGTTCAGGCGCATCATAATCTCACCAAAAGTTACTGCTTTCATGACTTTCTCCTCATGTATGTTATTTTTTCAGAAGATGGATCGCGAAACCGGCGATTTCGTCTTTGAAGTAGATGGCGGTAAGCTCTCCGTTTTTGTACTTTGCCGAACTTTCGTCAAACGCGACGCCTTTTCCCTTCAGCTCGTCCATCGCCTTTGCCATGTCGTCCACGGCGATGCAGATGTGGCCGTTGGTTCCTCTGCCGTTTTCCTTTACGATCTCAATCATTTTGTCGCCGACAAATATGGAGGAATTGCCGTACTTCGGCTCAAACCCGAACAGAACATGAAACAGCTCCGCGATCTGCGCGGCGTTCTCCGCATTGGCGGCGTTGATTCCCAAATGCGCAACTTTCATTTTCGCACTCAGCCCTTCGCGATGGAGACCATCGTTCTGGCAACCTCCGTTATTTTCTCAAATTCGCCGTTCTCAACCCACTTTTTGTTGACCAGATTTCCGCCTATGCCCGCGCCGCACATGCCGAGGTCGAGATACTCCCGGAGATTCGTCTCGTTTACGCCGCCGACCGCCATCATGGGTACGTGGCTGATCGGCGCCCGCACGGCCTTGACGTACGCGGAACCAAGGTTTGCGATCGGGAAAAGCTTTACGAAATCGGCGCCGTTGTTGTAAGCGGTCAGGATCTCCGTGGGTGTGAGCGCGCCGGGCATGGACACAAGCCCAAGCTCCCGCGTGCGCTTTATGACGTCGATATTGGTATCGGGGGAGATAATATACTTTGCCCCCGCGCTGGCGGCAAGCTCAACGAGCTTAACGGAGGTCACTGTGCCCGCGCCGACCTCCATAGTTCCGCTGTATGCCTCGCTGACGGCTTTGATCGCGGCGGCGGTGGTTGCCCAGCTATCCGGGTTTTTCTGGTCAAAGGTTATCTCAACAAGCCGGAAGCCGCCCGCGTAGAGGGCTCCGGCGACCTTCAGGCATTTTTCCGGCGCGATGCCGCGCACAATCGCGATCAGCTTTTCTTTTTTTATGGTCTCAATTACATTTTCTCTCATTGATACGCACTTCCTTTTTTTTGAAAAAGCCCCGCGGACCGCGAGGCTCTTTCATTCTCATCACAGATATTTTTCACCAAAGGCAACCAGCGCCTTTTCAAAGCACTGCATCGGCACTCTTGCCATGCCCGCGCCGATCAGGCCGCCGACGCGGTTGAACATACCGCCGTGAATTGCCGGGCAGACGCCCTCCTTGAGTACCTTGCGGATATCGATGCCGACGGGGAGGAAATCGAAGTCCAGGTTGGGGATGGGGAAGTTGTAGTTCTTCTCCATCGTGATCCTGTACATTTCCTTCGTCTGCCCGATGCTCTCCTTCAGCGTCATGCCGCGCAGATTGCACACGATGGGGCTTGCCGCGGCGGCAAAGCCGCCCATGCCGTAGCATTCGACGACGCAGGAGTCGCCCATCCACGGGAGCTGATCCTTCTCGGTGAACTCCGAGGAGGTGTAGCGGCCCTTCATCATCGGTGCGGGAGCGGTGAACCACTGTCCCGGCAGGGATGCGATCTTGATGCCGAACTCGACACCGTTGCCGCAGACCGCCGTGACCATGGTCGAATACTCCGTGCCGTCCGCCGCGACCAGCGCCGCTCTTGCCGCGGCCTGACCATAGCAGTGGAAGAAACGCGGCGTATCGACGATATACCGCACCGTCTTCATGATCTCCTTCTTGGGTCTGTCCAGCTCAAACAGTGCCGGCAGCATGAGCCGGTCATAAATGTAGTCGCAGGCGGTCTGACGGGTGTGGTTCTCGTCACCCATCTGCATACTTTCGGCAAGGATCGGCTTGATGGGGATGCCGCCCAGCTTGTGGAGCGCCTCCACCATGGGCGGGAACAGTTCCTCGCGCATATAGCGCAGGTTCTCCGCGATCTCCTTGGAGTAAAGGCCCCAGCCGCAGAAGCCGCCCTGAAACGGTCCTTCCGCCGGGAACGTCGCGGCGACGGTATGGTTGTGCCGGTCCTCCACAACGTTCAGGACGACGGACTTCGTAATGATGCCCGTGCCCGCGCCGACCGTGTTGTGGTCGAGTGCGCTGGAGATTTTGATCTCGCCTGCCTTGAGGCGCTTGACCGCTTCTTCCTCGTCCTTCGCCCAGCCCTCAAAGAGCATTGCGCTGACCATGCCGCGCTTGTGGAGCATCGTCATGTCCTCATAGGCGATCGGGGGGCCCGAGTGGAGGATCATGTGATCCTCCAGCCCATCGACGCATTCGATGGCCGGCTTCATATCCACCCAGACGGGGTCGCTGTCCATGAGCATATGGACTGTTTTCTCATTTGCCTGCGCTATTTTTTCTTTTATATCCATCTTTGTCGCGTCTCCTTCTGTGTTCAGAGCAGTTTGTCAAGAAGCGCAAGGATCTCCGGCTTCAGCTTGACGGGCGGACGCCACTCCAGCTGCGTCACCTTGACGCCCTGCTTTTCTACCGCTTCATAGAAGCTCTGAAGTCCGACATTGATCACTTTCAGCTTTGTCTTGTCGTATTCCTTCACGGTTCTCAGCCCCTTTCATTCAGCGCGCTCATGAGCGCCGCGGCAAGGCGCGCGCTCTGGTAATTGCTGTCCGTCACGATGACTCCTGCGTCACGCAGCATCTTTGCCTGAAGCTCGATATTCTGCGGGTCCTCCGCAGAGCCGCAGATATTGGAAATGACCGTGATGTGCTTTTCGGCGATCGCCTTTTTGGCCTCGATCGCGAACTCCTTCACCGGCTCCTTCGCAACGCCGGGACCTGTGATGAAGTCCAGCAAAATGACCGCGACCTCATCGTCCTGAAGCTCCTGACGGAAGCGCTTCAGTCTGATCTCGGGGTCGAACACCGGGTGCGGCGAGCACGCGGTAAATTCCTCGCTGCCGAGGTCAAGGATGGAGTGCCCCTCGCTGTGCAGGTGGGAGGCCAGCTTTTCGGCATACGCCGTGTTCAGGTTGCTGTGCAGCCGGGCGTTTTTGACGTGGCTGCTGTAATAGATCAGTCCTTCTTCGGTGAAGGTGCCGCCGCAGTACAGACCGCGGAAGTACTTCTGCTTTGCGGAGTACCCGCACATCTCCCGCGCGACGATCTCCTTGATCTGCTCGTCCGTGAAGCCAAAGTCATGGGTCTTCGCGCCGAGGAGCTGAGCGGCCTTTACCGCCGCGCCTTCAAGGCTGAACGTGCCATACACTCTGTGCCCCTCATAGAGCTTCTCGTCCGCGCCGAGGAAGATCGCGACGACAGGCTTTGAAACAATATCCGCGAAGCTGAGGACCTTGTTCATGACCGTGAGGTCAGCAAGCTTCGATACCAGAATGATGATCTTGGTGTCGGGGTCGCGCTCCAGACGGCGGATACCTTCGAGCATCATGATGCCGCCGATCTCCGGGTACAGGTCGCGTCCGCCCGTGCCGATGAGGGAGGAGATGCCGAAGCCCAGCTTCTCGACCAGACAGCCGACTTCCTGCGCGCCGCTGCCGGACGCGCCGACGATGCCGACGCAGCCGGGGTGATAGCAGCTGCCCGCCGCAAGCCCGACGCCCTTCAGGTAGCCGACGCCGCAGTCGGGGCCCATCATCAGCACGCCTTTGCTGATGGCAAGCTCCTTCAGGCGTTTTTCGTCTTCAAGAGAGACGTTATCGCTGAACATGAACACATCCAGTCCCTTTTTCAGCGCCTTTTCCGCCTCCGCCGCGGCGTACTCGCCGGGGAGTGAGATCTGCACGAGGTCATAGGGGTCTTCATCGAGGTCGATATCCTCGATGTTATCGTAGGTCTTGCCGCCGGATGCGGCATTCTTGTGGTCAAGCAGATCCTGACCCAGCGCCAGCGCCGCGTCCGCGGCAGCTTCGTCGGACGCGATGACGGCGACGACAAGGTCGTTCGCGCCGACATCCGCCGGGATATCAAAGCCAAGCCCTTCCAGTATCTCTCTGTTTGCCGCCGTCACCATGCTGGCGTTGCAGTTTTCGATGCCGTCCGCTTTCTTGACGCTGTCGGTCACAGACATGAGGGAGACCGAGTCCACGTATCGGTTTCTTTTGATTATAAATTTACTTGTCACACTAATCGCCTCTGGTTTCCTAATTTATACTGAACTCCAAATAAAATCTTTAGAAAAGATTTTATTTGCCCGAAGGGCAAGGAGTTCATACGAGACTTGTTTTGTGATTTCTTTCCTTATAAATCACAAAACTGGCAGCGCCATCAGGCGATGCCTTCCTGATTGAAATCAAAGATTTTAATCAGGAAATAGTATTAGATTTCGGCGCGGCGGGGCACTGCCCTGCCGTTTTCACAGCGGATGTTTACGCGGTATTTCTCCGGTTCACCGGCGGAGTCCGTGCGGACATGGCAGCCGGTGGATGTTTTCCGTTCAAGGGCGGCAAGCGTCACCGCGTATGCCGTGAGCGTATCGTTGCGCAGGCGCTGCTGCGCGTAGCAGCCGCTCTCCGGGATCTGTTCCAGCATCCGCTCCAGCTCCGTCTTCGCCTGCTCCAGCTTACCGGCCTCCCGGATCACGCCCAGCGCCCCGCCGACGATCTTTGTCAGCTCCGCGCGAAGCGCATCGATATTGACCGTGGCTGCCGCGTCGCTTATCTCGTCCGTGCAGTCCGCCGGTTCGCCGCTGAGTGTGTCCATATACGCCGCCGCGCTGCAGCCCGCTCTGCGGCCGAACACCATCGTTTCCAGTCCGGCATTGCCGCCGATGCGGTTCGCGCCGTGCAGTCCGCCGAGGGTCTCGCCGCAGACGAACAGCCCTTCCGCGCTTGTGCTGCAATCGGGTCTTGCGTACACGCCGCCCAGCGAGGTGTGCGCCGCCGGGGCTATCTCCATCGCCTGCTCGGCAATGTCCATTCCCACCGCGCGGTAGCGCTTTACGTAGGCGCTGTAAGCCTCCTCCAGCCGTTCGCGCCCGACACCGCTTGCGTCGAACGCCACGCCGCCGTGCTCCGTTCCCCGTCCCGCGGCGATCTCGGACGCGATCGCGAAGGACAGGACATCCTTATCCGCGCATTCGCCCTTGTCGCTGTAACGGAACATGAACCGTTCGCCTTTGCCGTTGCGCAGCACAGCGCCCTCATAGAAAAGCGTCGTGATCACGCTCTTTCCGGCAATCGCCAGCGGCCAGACGGCAGCGCTCGGCTCGAACTGGACAAACTCCATATCCGTCAGCTCTGCCCCGGCGTCAAGCGCCATTGCCATGGCGTCCCCGCCGAGGTCGGCGGAGTTCGTCGAAAACGGGAATATCCTGCAGAAGCCGCCCGCGGCGAGGATCACCGCTTTCGCCTTGATCTGCATCCAGCGTTTGCTCTGCGTGTCAAAGCAGTGAGCGCCGCACACTCTGCCGTCTTCCGTTATCAGGCGCAGGGCATGAAGCGTGGTGCAGACGCTGACATTTTCGTGCTGCTCCATGACGGTAAGCAGCTTTCTGAGGATCGCGCCGCCGGCATCATTGCCGATGCTGATGACCCGCGGACACGATGCCCCGAGGGGTCTGAGCTGCTGATAGCTCCCATCCGCCTCGCGGTTGAAGTCCAGGCCAAGCTCATCGAAAAACGGCAGAAGCTCAAGGCTGCCCCTGCACAGCTCTTCAACGAGCGCCGCGTTGCCCTGACCTCTGCCGGAAGCCTCTGTATCCTGTATGAAAAGTTCCGTCGAATCCTGCGGATTCAGCGGCATATTGAAGCCGTGTACATACGGGGATGACCCCGCACCGGGGCGCAGAATCGTGATTCTGCGTCCCGGCTCGGCTTTCAGTACTTCATATGCCGCCGTCAGCCCGGCAAGACCGCCTCCAATAATAAGCAGGTCTGTTTTCACGGCTTATTTGGTCTCCCAAATACCGCCCTTTGCCATGGAGCCGACGTTCTGCACGAAGAGGTTGAGGTAACGCGGATAGTCCTTGCTGGGGAACTCCCAATGGAAGGCCGCAAGTCTTCTGTTCATTTCCTCGTCGCTGATGCACAGATGCAGCTTACGCGCAGGGATGTCGATCTCGACCTCGTCGCCCTCTTCTATGACGCCGAGGGGGCTGCCGAGCGCCGCTTCGGGGGACACATAGCCGATGGAAAGGCCGGAGGTGCCGCCGGAGAAGCGTCCGTCGGTGATGATGGCGCAGGAGTTATACAGCTCGTGCAGACCCTTCAGCTCTTCCTGGAAGGTGAAAGCGGTGGTGCCGAAACGTCCGCGCAGGCCCATAAAGCGCAGCACGCAGCAGTCGCCCACATGGATCTGTCCGGCGCGCAGAGCCTGAATGCCATCCTCAAGGGAGTCGAACACACGGGCCTTGCCCTTGTAGGTCATGAGCTGGGAAGGAACGCCCGCGATCTTGACGATAGCGCCCTCGGGAGCGAGGTTGCCGTAGAGTACGCCGATGCCCGGCTCGGTCATGACGGGGTTGTCGAGGCTGTGGATAACGTCGCGGTTGTAGACGACGGCGTCTCTGACGTTCTCCTCAAGGGTATGTCCGGTGACGGTCAGGCAGTCGCCGTGCAGCTTGGGCAGCAGCTCCTTCAGCATGGCGCGCATACCGCCGGCAAGGTCAAAGTCCTTGACGTTGTAGGGGCCGCTGGGAGCGAGGTGAGACAGCAGCGGGATCTCGTTGGAAGCTTCGTCGAAGTACTTCCACCAAGGCAGGTCGTAGCCCGCTTCGTTCGCGATGGCGGGAATGTGGAGGATGAGGTTGGAGGACGCCGCGACTGCCATGTCCAGCATGATGGCGTTCTTGATGGCGTTCTCGGTAATGATCTGTCTGGCGGTGATGCCCTCGTTGACCAGATTCATGATCTGCTTACCGGCCATGTAGGAGAGGTTGTAGATGGAGGAGCTGGTCGCGCACATGGTGGAGTTGCCGGGCAGGGTCATGCCCAGAGCCTCGGCGATCATGCACATGCTGTTCGCGGTGGTCATGGAGGTGCAGGCGCCGCAGATGCCCCAGGAGTTTTCGATGAGTCCGTTGTACTCATCCATGTCCATCTTGCCGGCCTTCGCCGTGCCGACCTTGTCCTGCGCATGGATATGCAGGACTTCCTTGCCGCGGAAGGTACCCAGAGGCATGTAGCCGCCGGTCACCATGATGGCGGGGATGTTCAGTCTCGCCGCGCCCATCAGATGGCCGGGGACGACGGAGTCACAGGAGGAGAGCAGCACCATGCCGTCAAAGAAGTTGCCGTCAACGGTCAGCTCGACCTGATCGGCGATGGAGTTACGGCTGGGGACTTCGATATATCTGGGGTCCTTGAGCACCATGCCGTCGCAGATACCCGTCGTCATGACCTCCAGCGGCAGGCCGCCTGCTTCACGAACGCCCTGCTTTACACGCTCGGCAAGCTTGTCAAGATGTACATGGCCGGGGTTATATTCGTTCCAGCTGTTCACCACAGCGATGAGGGGGCGCTTCTGTTCTTCCTCGGTATAGCCCATGCCGCACATCAGTCCGCGGCGGCACTCGGAGGCTTCGCCAAACTCCCAGCAGCTTCTCATGTTTTCATACTTTACCTTTGCCATTGTCTTTTTCACCTTTCCGGAATTTCTTCCTGAGCATTTGTTTTTCCTGTTTACTGATTTATCTCAAAATTCATCTTCGAGCATACAGTCGATCGCGCCGTCGATGCTCTGTCCGCCATCGACCGCGATCGTCTGCCCGACGATGTATTTTGTCTTTTCCACATCCGCGAAGAACTGTATCATCGGCACGATATCCTCCGGCGTTGCGAGGTATCCCGCGGCGATCTTGCGCCGGAAGCCCTCGACGTCGCGATCGGAATAACGGCTCATCACGCCGGTGAGGATCAGACCGGGCGCGACACAGTTGACGCGGATTCCGTACTTTGCCACCTCGATGGCGAGCGTCTTCGTGAACATCTCGATGCCGCCCTTGCCAGCGCAGTATGGCAGTGCCTTTCTCTTGACCCATGTGACGCTGCCGTGGATCGAGCTGATGTTCACGATGCGTCCGGGGATGTTGTGCTCCTTCATGTTCCTGATCGCTTCATGGGACAGATAGGCCGCGCCGCTCAGGTTCAGCGCTATCTGGGAATCCCAGTAATCCAGCGGCATGTCGCAGAACTCGCCCTTGGGCATTTTCAGCGCGCCGCCGGCGTTGTTGATGAGGACGTCCACCGTGCCGAAGTGCTCGATGAAATCCCGCATCATCCCCACTGCCTGCTCCCGGCAGCCGATGTCCGCGCAGTAAATCTGTGCGTCCACGCCGTATTTGCGGCATTCCGCCGCGGTCTCCTCCGCACCGGCTCTGTTGTTGTGGTAGTTTATGCCGACGTTGCAGCCGTCCTTCGCGAAGGCGATCGCCGTCGCCGCTCCTATGCCGTGGGATGCACCCGAAATAAGTACGTTCCTGCCCATTTACTTCAACTCTCCTTTATAAAACTTGCTGTGCCGGATATGCTCATCCGTCGTATACATTGCGAGGAACAGTTTCTGCGGCATTCCGCAGCCGAGCTGCGTTATCATCTGCGCGGCCATGACCGAAGTATCCGTAAGGCCGCAGCTGAGCGCCTCGTCAACAAAGCGCTGATATTGCTCCGTATAGGCAGCGCACAGGTCAAGAACGCGCCGGACATTCTCCGCGCCCTCGATGTTGTAGCCCATTCCGGCATAATCGTGCCCCGCGATGATATTCTCGACGTCGCAGGTTCTGAGCTTCGTGACCGAGCCGAGGTACGCATCAAGGTCTTGGTAAAACGCGATGCCCTGCGTCACGGTTCCGTTTGCCTGCAGGGAGTCTCCGGTCACAGCAGTCTTCGTTTTCCTGTCGTACCAGCATACGCAGTCGCCGTCATGTCCCGGGGTGTGCAGCACCGTAAGTCTGTCCCCCAGCGCCTCCCCGTCCCGGAGAACACGATCCGGCTCCACACCGCGCAGATAGCACTGGGGCGGCGGGCTGAAGCGGGGGTACTTTGTCCGGATGCGCACGGCGTTCGCCGCGGGATCTCTCAGCGCCGGGGCAGCCTGCTCGATGCAGGCGGTTCTGATCTGCGGCGCAAGCTCCTTTATCCGGGCGTGGCCGCCGATGTGGTCGCCGTGGCAGTGCGTGCTGACGAGCCAGTCGATGTCTCCCAGCCCCAACCCAAGCTCCGCCAGTGCGGGGCGTATCACCCCGTCAGCCACGTCTGCGCTCGCGCCGCTGTCTATGAGGCAAAGTTCCTCGCCCCGTACCAGCGTCACCCCGCTCCACACGGGCGGGAAAGGAGACTTGAGCAAAAATATTCCGTCCTGAACCTCGCGAAAGTGTTCCATATCGTCTCTCAGCCTTCCATTTTTTCTATGTATCCGTAGGTCTGCCTTGCGACCCCCAGTTCCTCATTCGCGGGGATCACGGACACCCGCACCGCCGAAGCCGCGCCGGATATGGTGCCTTCCCGGCAGCCGCTGTTTTTCTCCTCGTCCAGCTCCACGCCCAGATGCCGGATCTGCGCGCACACTCTGCTTCTGACAAGGTCGGAGTTCTCGCCGATCCCGCCGGTGAAGATGAGCTGGTCAAGTCCGCCAAGCTCCGCGTAATACGCGCCGATAAACCGCACGATGCTGCACACGAACATATTGATCGCCAGCTCTGCCCGTGCGTTCCCGTCCGCCGCCGCGGCGCTGACCTCGCGCAGGTCGTTGCTGACGCCGGACACGCCCAGAAGTCCTCCGTTTTTGCTCAGCCCGTGGAGGATGTCGTCAAGCTCCATGCCCTTGCTCATGAGGAAAGGCACAATGTACGGGTCAATGTCCCCGGCACGATTCGCGTGCATCACGCCGGTCTGGAGGGAGAAGCCGAAGCTGTTGTCCACGCTCTTTCCGTCGAGGATCGCACAGATGGAGCAGCTTCCGCCAAGATGGCAGGAGATGACTCTCTCCGCCTTGCCGAGCTTTGCCGCCTGCTGGGCGATGTACCCGTGGGACGCGCCGTGATAGCCCATCTTGCGGATGCCGTATTTTTCGTACCATTCGTAGGGGATGGAGTACAGCGCCCGCTCAAGGGGGATTTCCCGGTGAAACGCCGTCTCGAACACGCCTATCATGGGCACATCCGGCAGAACGGCTTTGAACTGCCCTATCGCCTCTATGTAGGCGGCGTTATGCACCGGCGCGATGTAGAGGTATTCGCGCATGTTCTCCATGACCTCGTCCGTCAGCTCGTGTACGCCGTAGTAGCCTCGGGAAAGCACGGTCTTGAAGCCTATGGCGCTTATTTCCTCCACGCCCTTTATCACGCCCGTTTCGTCGCCGGTCAGCTTTTCCAGAAACAGCGCGATGCCCTCGGCGTAGCTTGGGATGCACAGCCCCTCCGCGCTGAACCGCGCACCGCTGAGATGGCTGCGGTACGACATGATCGCCGCGTCACGGCTGCCGACGCGCTCTATCTTCGCCTCGCACAGCACCCGCTCCTCCGGCATGTCAAAGAGCTTGAATTTCAAGGATGTGCTGCCGACATTGCTGACAAGCAGTTTCATAACTGTCCCCTCCCATGTATAAGCTTTGCCGCGATCGTGATCCCCAGCAGCATCTCCGAACCGGAGCTGCTGCCGATGGTCAGAAGCCGCTGCGCGCCGTCCTCCCCGGCCCCGGTAAGGCCGCGAACCACATTGTCCATCATTTCAAATCTGCCGCCGTCCGTGACGGCTTTCAGGATCGCCGCGCTTATGAGGTTTGTACGTTCCGGGGCATAGCGCCTCACTGCGTTCACAAACTCCACATCCGCCGCGGTCAGCTTCCGCGCGCCGTGCAGCAGCGTGTATGTCATGCCGCACAGGACATCGTCCGCCGACGGCGTCAGCCCGATGCCCAGCCCCAGCAGACTCTTCACTTCCGCGGGCACGGCCTCAACGTCATTGCGCGCAAGTCCGTCTCTCAGCCGGACAAGCGGCCCGTATGCCTTTGCGCAGAAAGGATTTGCCGCTATACCTTTTTCCGGCGCCGCCCCCAGACAGAGGACATCCGCAAGCGGCACAAGTCCGCTTGTCCTGCCAAGAGCGCTGAGCAGTCTTGCCGCCGCCTCTATCCTCTCCGTGCGGAAAGTGCCACACGGTTCCTGCGGCGCGCGCCGCGGGTACGGCTGCACGCGCAGAACCCCGCCGCGAAACACAAGCGCATTGTCTGCCGTGTCGAAGCGCCCGCCTGCGGAAAGCCGCAGAGCCGCCGCCGCGGCGGCATAGTCGTCTACGGCAATGCCGATGGGCGTTATGCCAAGGTTAGCGGAACAGAGCATATACACATCCTGCCCCGCTTTCAGATAGCCCGCTTTGGAATTGACCGCCAGAAGCTCGCCCGGGCCATTTGTAAAAAGCCTTTCCAACACGGCCTTATCCGCAAAAGCATCTATTACCGTTTCTTTCATATCACTGCTTCTCTTGTCTTCTCATTCAGGTCCGTTTCTGCCTTAAGTATAAGCTTCCGCGTTCAATATAGCAATACAATTTCCCGCCCGGATTTATAAAAAGCAAACATTTTTCGTAATTTGAATTTCGGGCAAATCGCTTTCTTTGCCGCTTGATTATTTACATCCGCTGTGCTATAATTTATAAAAAATGGAAAGAGCGGGCGCACCGTCCCCATACCGTCTCCCGCAAGATGGGAAGACGCCGACGGGCGCGTTTGCGCGATAAATCACCTTGTCTTCATGCCTTTCCGTCACGATCACAAAAGGAGTTGTTATTATGCTGCTGTGTGATATGAACCCGAATCTCCGGTTTGCCCAGAATATCGTTTTCGTCCCCGTCGGGCGGCAGGTCTGTCCCGGTGACAACCGCATTTTTTATGTGACCTCCGGTGTCGGAACGCTTGCCGTACACGGCAGCAGCTATCCGCTTGCCCCGGGGACGTTCGCGCTGATAAACTCGGGGGAGCTTTACCAGCTCCAGCCCGGTGCACCGCTGAGCATGATCGTCTTCAACTTCGATTACAGCTTTGAGCGCTCGAACATTGTAAACTTCATCCCGCCGATCCCCGTCAGCGGCGGCGAGTCCGCCGGAGAGGTATACCGTGACCACATCGACGACTGCGCCGCGCTCAACGAGCCGCTTGTCCTCAGCGACATGAATTTCATCGAGGGCGAGCTGAAGACCATACTGGACGTCTATGAATCGCAGGAGGTCTACTACCGCGAGAAAGTCTCGAGCCTCTTCAAGACCGTGCTCATCACCATCGCGAAGACCAAGATGGTCTCCAACAACCGTGCCGGACGCACCGCGCTGCAGCTCATCCGCTACCTTCAGGAGCACTATAACGAGAACCTGACCAGCGAGATGATCGCCGAGCAGTTCAACTACCACGCCTACCACATCAACCGTCTTATGCGCAACGCGACGGGCACGACCGTGCATAAGTACCTCATCAACTATCGCATCACCGCCGCGAAGAACCTGCTGACATGTACGGAGCTGAGCGTGCAGGAGATCGCCTTCAAGGTTGGCTTTGAGAGCACCGCGTACTTCTCAAATTCCTTCAAGAAAATGATCGGGTGCAGCCCCAACGAATTCCGCAGGCTCCAGCGGCAGTCCTTCTGAGCTGCGCGGCTGCCGGTATGGCGTCATGCGCCGTGCCGGCAGTTTTTTTCTGAACCGGAAATTATACATTTCCAAAAGTGCTTCCGCCGCTGTGCCGTTCCGGGTTTATCATCGGAATTGCACAGAAAACGCAATTATTTTTGCGTAAATTGCCAATGTGCATGTTCCGCAGCGCAAATGGTTTGTTGAATTTGACCATATTATACAGCAGACGCGCGCGTAAAGAAAGCGTTAAAACAAACAACTTTTTGCAAAAAGCAAACATATCCGCATCCGCCCCAGCCGGTCGATGCTCTTGACCACGAGGGTGTCGTCCTTTTTTAGGGTCTATCTGAAAACCGTCAACATGCCCAAACAGCGGGTCTTTTCCGCCTGCTGTGCACCATTTTCCCTTGTAATACACAAAGTATTCCTGCGGAAAAATGGCTTCATCAGACGAAAAATCCCTCGCTGTTGGTCATATTCCCGGTTTTCAGATAGACCCTAATTTCCGGATCAATCGCTTGTAATTTTTCCGTTCAAAGTCCTTTCCGGACTGCTTGTCCATATAGACCAAATTTTCCGCTATCCCGAACTCCCGCATTGCGATCAGCTGCCTTTGCTCGTTCTGTTCCTTTGTTGAGACCCGGATATACCCATATTCCATAGTATAAACCTCCAATTTATCGGTATTCGGATAAATTGTAGTACAATTTGCTGCCCCTGCCGTATCCTGTGAGGCAGTGGTATATCACTATATGGAACAGCTGCGGTCAAAATACTCGCGGCGGGTCGAAAATCTGACAAGAAAGTCTTTTCACGTTGGAATTTTGCAAATCAGCAAAGAAAAAAGCGCCTGCGCCCCGTTCAGATAGCGGGGCGTAGGCGTGGAAGTCAATATGGAGCATTTCTGATAGAAATAAAAAATCCGAACCCGTCCCATCTGGAACAAGTTCGGATTTCTTTGTTTTGGTGGACGATATAGGACTCGATCACCGATTTTGCCCCGTGGGGCAAAATCGTATGGATGCAGCCAGTTTCTGAACTGGCTGCTGCAAGATGCCACTGGCATCCTGCATTCAGATGGGTTCAAGTCCTATACCGTCCACTAAAAAGAGAAAACACCACCCGACAGGTGGTGTTTCTTATGGTGGACACATGCCTGTTAAATCCGAACTTAAGGCAGTCTCAATTTCTTGCAGGGTCAGAGTCTGGC
>CAJMQR010000013.1 GCA_905215665.1 uncultured bacterium
CGGCGTTCGACGTCATCCGTCGAGCCTGTGTAAAGCGTGCCGTCGCCGCAGCGCAGGATATAGACATACCACATTACAGCTCCACGTCGATGGCGCAGCGGTCGGTGCGGATCTCCTTGCAAAGTGCGGAAACCGCCAGATGGCGGGGATCGTTCTTATAGCGGGCGACGTCCTCCAGCGTGTCGAATTCCGACACCAGCACGGCGTCATAGGCGCTGCCGGGTACGGCGCTGCGGCGCACGGACATGGAGCGGATACATTCGATCTGCCCCGCAAGCCCGGCCAGACGGGTCAGAAACTCCTCGGCCTGCGCCTGTGTTCCCTCGCGGAACTTCCACATGACAATGTGCTGTATCATGGCTCATCGCTCCTTTTCTGCGTATTCTCCGGCCGCCTCGACGAAGCCCAGGAAGAGCGGGTGGGGGCGGTTCGGGCGGGAATTGAACTCCGGATGCGCCTGCGTGGCCAGGAAGAAGGGATGCGCGGGCAGCTCCATCATCTCGACGATACGGCCGTCGGGGGAAAGGCCGCACAGGGACATCCCGGCGTCCGTCAGGGCGGTGCGGTAATCGTTGTTGACCTCATAGCGGTGGCGGTGGCGCTCATGAATGAGGTCGGAGCCGTAAAGCCGGTGTGCCTTGGACTCCGGCGCGAGCTTGCAGGGGTAGGAACCGAGGCGCAGGGTGCCGCCCAGATCCAGAACGCCCTCCTGCTCCGGCATCAGATGGATGACGGGGTGCATGGTGTCCGGCATCAGCTCGATGCTGTGCGCGTCCTTCAGGCCCAGCACGTCACGGGCAAATTCCACGATGGCAAGCTGCATGCCGAGGCACAGGCCCAGATAGGGAATCCGCTGCTCGCGCGCGTAGCGGATGGCGCAGAGCATCCCGTCGATGCCGCGGCTGCCGAAGCCGCCGGGCACCAGCACGCCGGAGACGCCCTTCAGGATCTCGGCGACGTTCTCCTCCGTCACGGTCTCGGAATCCACCCAGCGGATGCGCACGTCCGTGCTGTGCGCGACGCCCGCGTGCTTGAGCGCCTCCACGACGCTGATATATGCGTCGTGCAGCTTGGTATACTTGCCGACCAGCGCAACCTCGACGCTCTTTTCCGGATGCATCCAGCGGTCGCACATCTCGCGCCACTGCGTCAGATCCGGGGTGCGCTCCTCCAGACCGAGACTCTCGCAGACGACCTGCGCCAGATGCTCCTTCTCCATCATCAGGGGCACCTGATAGAGGATCTCGGCGTCCAGATTCTGCAGCACATGGTCGGGCCGGACGTTGCAGAACAGGGCCAGCTTGTCCCGGATATCCTGCGTCAGGGGATAGTCCGTGCGGCAGACAAGCACGTCCGGCCGCAGGCCGATGCCCTGCAGCTCCCGGACGCTGCCCTGCGTGGGCTTGGTCTTCATCTCGCCGGAGGCTTTGAGATAGGGAATCAGCGTGACCAGAAGGATGATCGCATTTTCCTTGCCCACCTCGTTCTGGAACTGGCGGATGGCCTCAAGAAAGGGCGCGCTCTCCATGTCGCCCACGGTACCGCCGACCTCGATGATGGCGACCTTGCCCTCGCCGCGGTAGAAGCGGCGTTTGATCTCGTCGGTGATGTGGGGGATGAACTGCACGGTGCCGCCGCCGAAATCGCCGCGGCGCTCGCGCTCCAGCACGGTGCGGTAGATGCGGCCGGCGGTGACATTGGACACGCGGCTCAGCTTTTCGTCGATAAACCGCTCGTAATGGCCCAGATCAAGATCCGTCTCGGCGCCGTCGTCGGTCACAAAGACCTCGCCGTGCTGGATGGGATTCATGGTTCCCGGATCCACGTTAAAATACGGGTCAAATTTCTGCATGGTCACCGCATAGCCGCGGGCCTTGAGAAGCCGCCCCAGGGACGCCGCGGTGATGCCCTTGCCCAGGCCGGACACAACGCCGCCCAAAACAAATACGTATTTCATTTCCTTCTCCCTTTCTTTCCCTCCCCGCGGGAACGGAGAGGCACTGTGTTTGACTTTATATCTTCTTCACGCTATACTTATCATTGTGCAATCTTTTTAAAAAAGGAGCAAGCACCATGAAAAAGAAACTGAAAATTTCCCTTCTGATTTTGCTTGTAGTGTACGTCGCCGGTTCCGTCGCGGCCACGCACATTATTTATTCTCTCCTGTTCGTGCGCGTTGAACCGCAGACGGCCGGCCCGCTTCCTCTCTATGAGGAGGTGAAGGAGGCGTATCCCCGGCGGGAAGTCCGCTTCCTCTCCGGCGAAAACCTGCTGACCGGCTGGGTCTACGGCGAGGACAACGACGAAGCTCTCGTCGTCGTCTCCCACGGCCTTGGCAGCACGGCGGAAAGCTACCTGCCTCAGACCCTGTGGTTCGTGGACAGGGGCTACCGGGTCTTTACCTACGACGCCACCGGCACCGGCGCGTCCGAGGGAGAGGACACGGTGGGTCTGTCCCAGTCCGTGCTGGATCTGGACGCGGCGCTGGCCTGCATCGAAGGCGACGGGGCTCTGAACCGGCTGCCCGTACTGCTCTTCGGCCACAGCTGGGGCGGCTATGCGGCGGCGCAAATCCTGGCCTACGACCACGACGTCACCGCTTCGGTCAGCCTTGCCGGCTATGACACGCCGCTGGAGCTGATGTGCCAGACGGCCAAAAGCTACTGCGGCCCCGTGGCCTATCTGGGCGTGCCCTTCGTGCTGCTGCACCAGTGGATGCTGTTCGGCCCGGCGGCCAACGCCTCGGCGGCCGACGCCGTAAACGGCTGCGACACGCCGATTCTCATCGTCCACGGCACACAGGATGCGTCCGTCCTGCCCGGCGGCGCGGGGCTGATCGCCGAGCGGGACTCCATTACGAACCCGAACGCGGAATTCCTGCTGCTGGAGGGGGAGACCCACACGAGCCTCCTGCGGCCCCACACGGCGGAATATACCGACTACGCCGCCCATGTCAACGAGGACTACGCCGCGCTGTACGACGCATGGGACGGAGCCGTCCCGGAGGCCGTGCGGGCAGAATTTTACGCCGGCATAGACAAGTCCATCACCGGCGGTGTCTGGCAGGAGCTTATGGAGCGGATTGACGACTTCTATCAGGCGGCGCTGCAAGAAGGCGGTGCCTGAAAAACGTTCCGGGTTTTTTCAAATTCTGTTCACAGCTTCTCCATATTTTTCGTGTATCCTAAAAGCATCAGAAGCGGATGCCAACGCTTCAGAAGGCTGCCGATGCTGCGGAAATATCCGCAGATAAGCCGACGGCAGCGCCAGTGACAAACTTCATTCTCTGCCGTCCGCATTCCCCAGCGTATGGAGCGCGGACACGACCTGCGGAAGCCGCCTGCGCTTTCGCAGGTCGTTTTTTTCGATACGCTGCTCCGGCATCCCTCCGCGGGAGGAACGGGCAACTCCGGAACGGAGGTCTTTCCGCTCATCCCGTCAGGGGACAAAGTTCCGCTGTCATGCCATAGCGCAGGCTGTAAGGCCCGCAGCGGAACGCTACGGAAACAAACATTACAAAGCCCCGTCCCCTCGAAAGGGGGGGACGGGGTTTTGCAGGCACTTACTTCGCCTTCGGACCTGCGGCGGCAATGTGGGCAGGCATGTTCGGATACTTCTTGGCGAAGTTCTCCGCGAACATGTTGGCCAGCTTGTTTGCCTGTGCGTCGTAGGCGTCCTTGTCTGCCCAGAGGCCGCGGGCGTCAAGCATTTCGTCCGGCACATTGGGGCAGCTCGTGGGATAATCGACGTTGAATACGTCGTGATGCTTGAATTCGATGTGGTCGAAGTCGCCGTTGAGGGCGGCGGTGACCATCGCGCGGGTGTAGGCCAGCTTCATGCGCTTTGCGCCGGAAGCGGCGCTGCCGCCGGCCCATCCGGTGTTGACCAGATAGACCTTCGCACCGCTCTCGCGGATGCGCTTGCCGAGCATCTCCGCATAGACGGAGGGATCCATCGGCATGAAGGGCTCGCCGAACAGCGTGGAGAAGGTGGGCTGCGGCTCGGTGACGCCGCGCTCGGTGCCGGCCAGCTTGGAGGTGAAGCCGGTGACGAAGTGGTACATCGCCGCATTCTCATCCAGACGGGAGATCGGGGGCAGGACGCCGAAAGCGTCGGCCGTCAGGAAGATGACAACCTTGGGGATGCCGCCGACGCCGGGAATGGCCGCGTTGGAGATGTAGCTGACGGGATAGCCGACACGGGTGTTCTCGGTGAGGCTGCCGTCGTCAAAGTCGAACTCGCGGGTCTCCTCGTCCATGACGACGTTCTCGACCAGAGAGCCGAAACGGATGGCGTGATAGATCTCGGGCTCGTTCTCTTCCTTGAGGTTGATGCACTTCGCATAGCAGCCGCCCTCGATGTTGAAGATACCGTCGTCGGCCCAGCCGTGCTCGTCGTCGCCGATGAGCTTGCGGTTCGGATCGGCGGAGAGGGTGGTCTTGCCGGTGCCGGACAGGCCGAAGAAGACGGCCGTCTCATGGGTCACGGGATCCATGTTGGCGGAGCAGTGCATCGGCAGGATGTTCTCCTTGGTCAGAACGTAGTTCATGGTGGAGAACACGCTCTTCTTGATCTCGCCGGAGTACTGGGAGCCGCAGATGACGATGAGGTGCGCCTCATAGTCAATCATGATGGCAGCCTCAGAGTGAACGCCGTCGATCTCGGGATCGCACTTGAAGCCGGGAGCGGCAAGGACGGTGTAGTCCGCGTCGCCGTAGGCGGCCAGCTCTTCCGCGGTCGGGCGGATCAGGAGCTGATGGATGAAGAGGTTCTGGGACGCCATCTCGTTGACGATGCGGAACTTCTTCGTATGCTTGGGATCGGCGCCCGCGAAGCCGTCAAAGATGAAGATCTCGCGGCCCTGCAGGTAAGCGCACAGCTTGCCCTTGATGGCGTCGAATTTTTCCTTGGAGATGGGGCGGTTCACCTTGCCCCACGCGATGTCGTCGTGAATGGCGGGGGTGTCAACGATGAATTTGTCGTTAGGCGAACGGCCGGTATATTTACCGGTGGTGACGACGAGCGCGCCGGTGTTGCTCAGCTTGCCCTCGCCGAGACGGAGAGCCGCTTCGGTGAGCTGCGCGGGCCCGAGGTTGCGATAGACGGCCTTGGGGGCAATGATGCCCAGTTTTTCCAGACCATAGGTTTCCATATCTGTTTCCTCCTGATCATGATCTGCCGCCGAACGGCAGTTATTTAATGTACGATTGGTGAAAGCCAACGTCCACCAGTTAGCATTATATCACGTCCCGCAGCAGATTTCCAGAGCATTTTTGCAATTTTTCTGCCGGGAAGCTGCAAAATGCAAAAAATTAACAATTCGTTCTTATTTTATCGAATTTGATCAGAAATTCCCGTCGTCCCGCTCCTCCATCACGCTGATATAGGCCGGACGGATGATCTTGTCCATGCAGATCAGCTCCTCGATCCGGTGGGCGCTCCAGCCGACGATCCGCGCCACGGCGAAGATCGCGGTATACAGCTCCTGCGGGATGCCCAGCATGTCATAGACAAAGCCGCTGTAAAAGTCCACGTTGGGGCTGACACCCTTATAGATTCTGCGGTATTTCGCGATGAGCTGCGGCGCAAGCTCCTCCACGTTCTCGTACAGCAGCAGATCCTCCTGCCGGTTCTTCTCCTCCGCCAGCTTTTCCACATAATGCCGGAACACCCGCTCGCGCGGGTCCGAGAGGGAGTAGACCGCGTGGCCCATGCCGTAGACCAGCCCCTTCCGGTCAAACGCCTCCTTATTGATGATCCTGCTGAGATAGTCCGCCAGCGCGCCCTTGTCCGCGCAGTCCGGGACATGCTCCCGGATGTCCTGCATCATCTCCATCACCTTGATGTTCGCGCCGCCGTGCTTGTGCCCCTTCAGGGAACACATAGCCGCGGCGATGGTGGAATAGGTATCCGAGCCGGAGGAGGTGACCACCCTGGTGGTAAAGGAGGAATTGTTGCCGCCGCCGTGCTCCATGTGCAGGATCAGCGCGGTGTCGAGCGCCTTTGCCTCAGTGATGGTATATTTCTGGTTGGGCCGGAGCATCCGCAGCAGGTTTTCCGCCGTGGACAGGGAGGGGTCCGGGCGGTGGATCACCATGCTCTGCATGTTCTCGTAGTAATTGTAGGCGTGGTAGCCGTAGGCGGCGAGCATCGGGAATTCGCTGATGAGCTGCAGGCACTGCCGCAGGGAGTTGCTGACACTGGTGTCATTGGCCCGGGCGTCATAGGAGGCGAGCGTCAGCACGCTGCGCGTGATGGAGTTCATGATGTCCCGCGAGGGGGCCTTCATGATGACGTCCTTGGTGAAATTGGACGGCAGAACCCGATATTCGCCGATGAGCGTTTTGAATTCCTCCGCTTCGGCGGCGTCGGGAAGCTGCCCCATCAGCAGAAGATAGGCGACCTTCTCATAGCCCAGCTCCGTCGGGCCGAGTCCGGCCAGCAGCTCCTCGATGCGGTAGCCGCGGTACCAGAGCTCTCCGTCGCAGGGAACCTTCTTTCCCTCCACGGTGCGGGAGGAGACGATCTTGGAGATGTTGGTCAGGCCGGCGCGCACGCCGTTGCCGTTCTGATCGCGCAGGCCCTTTTTGACGGCGTACTTTTCATAAAGCTCCGGTGCGATGGTATCGTTCTCCCGGCAGAGCGCCTCCTTGCGCTCGCAGTAATCCTGCAGGTTTTCAATCATGTGTTTCTCCTTTCTCCGGGGGAGCGTCCGCTTCCTTCCGCCCCAGCCTTTCCATATTGTTTTCAATGGTTTCCAGACAGCGCCGGAACGTCTCCAGCTCCGCCGCGCTCAGTCCCTCCACCGCCGCCTCGTAGAAACGCTCCAGCCGAGTCCTTCCCTCTTCGATCAGCGGCGTGGCTTTCTCCGTACAGACCAGGCGGCATTTGCGCCGGTCTCCCTCCTCGCTCCTGCGCTGCAGATAACCCTCCTGCACAAGCCTGTCCACATGCAGGGAGACGATGCCCTTTTTGAGGGTTTTGATGCGGCAGATGTCCCCCGCTGTGTGATACGTGGGGTTGGAGGACAGAAACAGCAGGATATCCGCGGCCGCCTGCGGCATGTGAAGCTCCTCCCGCAGCGGCTGCATCGCGGCGCTGTACGCCACGTTGAATTTTCTCGCGAAATTTATCATCTGCACGGCTGTCATAATAAGACCTCCGATCATTTTTAGACTGTTCATAATTGAACGATTTAGAGTATACCACATCCGCGCGGCGAAGGTATGGACATTTTGTGAATTTTCCGGAAAACGGAAGCCGCCGGGGAGTTTTTTCTCCGAAGTCCGTTTTTTCGATTGACAGATTTCCCCCAGCGTGTTAGACTGTATCTGTCAATATGAGTGGTGGAGTCTGTCATAGGGCCCTTTTGAAGTGTCCTATTCATATTGATCGCCGGATTCCGGCGTGTATGCCGCGGAGGCATTCGGAGACAGAACCATCCGGTTCTGCCTTTTTTCTTTCTCCCGGCCGGGCAAATCCCGCCATGACAGGCTCCGTCTGCGCCGCCGCTTCAGCGGCAGCGCGATGAAGTCTCTTTTTTATGTCATTTTTGCTTTTGGAGGTGCATTCAATGGCTGCCATTGTTCTGATTGTTCATGTATTTCTCATGAACGCAAAAGCGAACCGGGGCCGGAAGCGGAACTGACAAACTCTACGGAACGGACAGGTAACTATGAGAAAAACGAAAATCATCGCCACAATCGGGCCTGCGAGCGGCGACGCGCAGACCTTCGCCGCCATGTGCAGGGCGGGACTCAATGTCGCACGTCTCAACTTCTCCCACAGCACCCATGCCGAGCACAGGGAAAAAATCGACATGATCAAACGGGTCCGCGAGGAGCTGAACCTTCCGATTGCCATCATGCTGGACACCAAGGGGCCGGAATACCGCATCGGAATCTTCCGGGAGGGAAAAATCCTCCTCCGCGACGGCGACCCCTTTACCTTCACGACAAGGGACGTGCCGGGCGACGGAAGCATCGTCAGCGTCAGCTACAGCGGCCTGCCGCAGAATCTCTCCGCCGGCGATCCCATTCTGGTCAACAACGGTCTGGTCAGCTTTGAGGTCGTCTCCGTCGAGGACACCGAGATCCGCTGCCGCGTCGTGGCCGGCGGCGAGCTGTCCGACCGCAAAAGCATGAGCTTTCCCGGCAAGGTGCTGGAACACGAGTATCTCAGCGCGCAGGACCGGGAGGATCTTCTGTTCGGCATTGAAAACGGCGTGGATTTCGTGGCGGCCTCCTTCGTCTCGTGCAAGCAGGACGCCCTCGACGTTAAAAACTTCCTCGCCGCGCACGGCGGGGAAAACATCGACGTGATCGCCAAGATCGAAAACCGCAGCGGCGTGGACAACATCGACGAAATCTGCGAGGTCTGCGAGGGCATCATGATCGGCCGCGGCGATCTGGGCGTGGAGGTTCCCTTTACGGAGCTGCCCGCGATTCAGAAATATCTGATCACCAAGTGCCGCCTGCTGGGCAAGCGGGTCATCACGGCCACGGAGATGCTCGAATCCATGGTCCACAATCCCCGCCCGACGCGTGCGGAGATTTCCGACGTGGCCAACGCCGTCTACGACGGCACCAGCGCCGTCATGCTCTCGGCGGAGAGCGCCGCCGGCCGCTACCCCGTCCGGGCGCTGCAGACCATGGCCTCCATCGCGGAGGAGACGGAGCGCCACATCCACTATGAAAAACGCTTCAAAAACACGGATTTCCAGATCAAAAACGTGCTCGACGCCGTCTCCCACGCCATCTGCTGCATGGCCGTCGATATCGGCGCCAAGGCCATCGTGGTCAGCTCGCTGTCCGGCATTACCGTGCGCATGGTCTCGCGCTTCCGCGCGCCGACAGACATCATCGGCATGGCGACCAGCAAGGCCGTCTGGTATAAGCTGGCGCTGTCCTGGGGCGTGCTGCCCGTGCTGAGCGAGCAGTTCAATTCCACCGACGTCCTGTTTTATCACGCGCTGCGGACGGCGAAGCAGGTGTTCGCGCTCAAGCCCGGAGACAACGTCGTCATGACCGGAGGCATCACAAACAGCACCTCCGGCAATACGAATCTTATCAAGGTCGAAACCGTGAACTGAAGGACCGGCAACCCATAAAAAGGGCGCCCGCCTCGTTTCATACGAGGCGGGTGCCTGATTTTTCACGAAGGGGCCTTTCGGCGTCATATTGGTTCCTGATAAAAGGCAGGAAAAGGTTTTGATTCATACCAGACTCCCATGAAAAGTAGACAAAGTATACTTTTCATAGCGCGTCAGCGCGTCGGAGTCTGCATGAGACGTCTTCTGCGCTTTCAGCGCAGAAGGGCGACGCTTTCAGCGGGACCTTTCTGATAAAAAGTGTCTACTTTTTATCGGAAAAAAGTATCAGAATTCGTGTCAGACGGCTCCCTTGTAGAATTTCATGGTGAATTCCGCTCCGCCGCCGCGGTTCGCCGCGCTGAGCGTGCCGTTCTGCGCGGCAGCGATGGACCGCGAGAGCGCCAGCCCGATGCCCGCGCTCTGCGGCGAGGCGCTTTTCCCCCTGTAATAGCGTTCAAACAGGTGCGGCAGATCCTCAGGAGCGATCCCGCCGCCCTCATCGCGGATGCGGATGCAGGCGCAGACCGCGTTTTCCTCCGCGGTCACGGTGATGCATCCCGCTTCCATGTGCTCCGTGCAGTTTTTCAGGATATTGCCCAGCGCCTCCGCCGTCCACTGCGGATCACAGACGGCGTTGCCCTCCGCCTGCACGCGCAGGCTCTGCCCCTTGACCTCCATCAGGATGGACAGCGGCTCCGCCGCGCGGCGGATCAGCTCGGAGAGGGAAACCGGCTCCTTCTGGAAGCGCACCGTCCCCGCGTCCAGCCTTGCCAGCTTCAGAAGCGAATTGACCAGCCAGTCGATGCGCTCCATCTGGCGGCGCAGGGCAAAAACCACCGCCTCCCGGGCATCCTCTCCCGCCTCCGGCTCGGAAAGCCCCGCCAGCAGCAGATTCACCGCCGTCAGCGGCGTGCGGATCTGGTGGGAGATATCCGCCATGGCCTCGGCAAGCTGCGATTTCTCCTGCTGAAGCTGCGCCGCCTGCTCGCTCAGGCGCACAACCAGCTTCTGAAGCTGACTGCGCAGCAGGCTGACCTCGCCTTCGGTATACTGGGAGAGCGTGACGCCCGGCCGGCCGTGCAGCACTGCGTCCAGATCGTCCGCCAGACGCGCCATGTTCCGGTAGCGCCGCCTTGCGTCGGCAAGATAGATCAGCAGGAAGGCAAGGCACAATGCGCCGGCCAGCAGGCCCGCGCGCCAGTCCAGCAGGGTGATCACCACCGTGACGGCCGCGCCCAGAGGCACGCACAGCAGCAGGCAGCGGCGGACTTCCGGATTCCTCAGCATGGCGGTTCCTCCATGCGGTAGCCGACGCCGCGCACCGTGCGGATGAGAACCGGTTCCTGCGGATCGTCCTCCAGCTTGTCCCGCAGACGCTTGATGTAGACCGTGAGGGTGTTGTCGTTTACATAATCTCCCGCCACGTCCCAGATCTCCTCGAGCAGCTTCGCGCGGCTGAGCACCTGCCCCCGGTGGTTCAGAAACACCAGCAACAATCTGTATTCCAGCGCGGACAGAGACAGCTCCTTCCCGCTCTTTGTCACGCTGGCGCGGTCGGTGTCCACGCGGACGGAACCGGCGGTCAGCACGGGCTGGCTCCTGCCCGTGCGCCGCAGGACGCTGCGGATGCGCGAAACCAGCTCCCGCGGGCGGAAGGGCTTTGCAATATAGTCGTCCGCGCCCAGCTCCAGCCCCGTGACGACGCTGTACTCGTCTCCGGAGGCGCTGAGAAAGATCACCGCGCTGTCCGTGCGCTGCCGGACCGCGGAGCAGACGGAAAAGCCGTTGCCGTCCTTCAGACCGACGTCCAGCAGGACGAGGTCGAACTCCGCGGCTTCGATCGCGGCCAGCGCGGCGGCCTGTCCTTCCGCCGTCTGTACGGAAAAGCCCTCGGAGCGCAGAAAGCGCGCCAGCGCGGCGGCAATCGCGCCGTCGTCCTCCACCACCAGAATCCGCTCCATTCCGCACACCTCCCCTTTTTTGCATATCATACCGCATTGCGGTGTTTTTGGCAATACACATGAGAAATGTCCTTGTAAAAATCCCGTCCTTCTGATATAATGGAATACAGAAGACGCGTCCTGCTCTGAGGCGCGTGATGAAAGGAGATTCAGCATGGGACTTATCAGCGTGGCGCTGGGCGCTACAAGTCAGGTTATTTCCGACCAGTATAAGGAATTTTTCGAGTGTCCCGCCATCCCGGACGACATTTTGATTGTCAAGGGCACCAAGGACACCAGCGGCCGCACCAAAAACAAAAACATGGACGACATTATCTCCAACGGTTCTCTGATCGTCGTTCACAAGGGGCAGGCCATGGCCATTGTGGACAACGGCAGCATCGTGGAATTCACCGCGCAGGAGGGCGAATTTGTCTACGACACCTCCGCCGAGCCGAGCATCTTCTCCGGCAACCTCGGGCAGAACGTGGTGAAGTCCTTCAAGACCATCGGGCGGCGCATCGCTTTCGGCGGCAACACCGGCAGAAAGCAGTATGTCTATTATTTCAACACCAAGCTGATCAAGGACAATCTCTTCGGCACCAGCACGCCCATCACCTTCCGCGCGGTGGACCGAAACATCGGGCTGGATATGGACGTGCATCTGTCCTGCCACGGCTCTTATAACTATCAGGTCGTCGATCCCATCATGCTTTTCAGCAATATCTCGGGCAACGTCGAGCAGGAATTCAGCCGCAAGGAACTCGACAGCACGATGAAAAAGGAATTCATCGCCGCTATGCGTCCGTCTCTGGCCGCGCTGTCCAAGCTGGAGCTGCGTCCCTCCCAGGTTGCAGATCACGAACTGGAGCTGTCCGAGGAGCTCAAGAAGAATCTGACGCAGAAGTGGCTTGAAGACCGCGGCATTGAAATCAAGGAAGTCAACATTCTCAGCACGGAGGTTCTGCCCGAGGAACTCAAGGAAATCTCCGAGCTGCAGAAGACCGCGACCCTGCGCAACCCGGGTATGGCCGCCGCAAGAATCACCGAAGCGCAGGCCTCCGCCATGCAGACGGCGGCCGGCAACCCGAACGGCGCGATGATGGGCTTCATGGGCATGAACATGGCCCAGATGGCCGGCGGTATGAACGCGCAGGCCCTGTATCAGATGGCCGGCCAGCAGCCGCAGCAGCCGGCGCCTCAGCCTGCGCAGAGCGGCTGGACCTGCTCCTGCGGCGCCGCGGGCAACACCGGCAAATTCTGCCGCGAATGCGGCAAGCCCAAGCCCGCTCCCGCGGAGAGCTGGACCTGCTCCTGCGGCACGGTGAACACCGGCAAGTTCTGCCTGGAGTGCGGCAAGCCCAAGCCCGCCGCCTCCGACGGCTGGACCTGCTCCTGCGGCGCAGTGAACAAGGGCAAGTTCTGCATGGAATGCGGCAAGCCCAAGCCCGCCGGAGAGCCCCTCTACCGCTGCGACAAGTGCGGCTGGGAGCCTGCGGATCCCAAGCATCCGCCCAGGTTCTGCCCGCAGTGCGGCGATCCCTTCGACGAGAGCGACATTACTTAATCCCGGCGGCGGAAGCCCCGGTATCATCGAAACAACTGCGGCTGCGCAGACGCCTTTGCCTCTGCGCAGCCATTTTTGAAAAGAGGTGCAACAATGGCGGAGATTCTTCAATACAAATGCCCATGCTGCGGCGGCAAGATTGAATTCGACAGCAGCATCCAGAAAATGAAGTGTCCCTACTGCGACACGGAGTTCGACATGGAGACCCTCAAGGACTACGACGAGGTTCTGCAGGAAGAAACGCCCGACGAAATGAGCTGGGATACGCAGGCCGGCTCCGCGTGGCAGGAAGGCGAAGAGGACGGCATGCGCGTCTACGTCTGCAACTCCTGCGGCGGTCAGGTGATCACGGACGCCACAACGGCCGCGACGCAATGCCCCTACTGCGGCAATCCGATGGTGATGGCCAGCCAGCTCGCCGGCGATCTGCGGCCGGATTACGTCATTCCCTTCCGGCTGGATCTCAAGGCGGCAAAGGAAGCGATGAAGCGCCATCTGCAGAAAAAGCGTCTGCTGCCCAAGGCCTTCAAAACGCAGAATCACATTGACGAGATCAAGGGAGTCTATGTCCCCTTCTGGCTTTTCGACGCCGACGCCGACGCCAATATCAACTACCGCGCCTCCCGCGTGCGCGCCTGGAGCGACAGCAAATACGATTACACCGAAACCAGCTATTTTGCGGTGTACCGCGCCGGCCGTCTGGGCTTTGAGCGCGTACCCGTGGACGGCTCGGCCAAAATGCCCGACGATCTGATGGAATCCATCGAGCCCTTTGACTTCAGCGGCGCCGTGGACTTTCAGACGGCCTATCTCTCCGGCTATCTCGCGGATCGCTACGACGTCAGCGCCGAAGAGAGCATCAGCCGTGCCAACGGACGCATCAAAACCAGCACGGAGCAGACCTTCCTCTCCACCGTGCAGGGCTATTCCAGCGTCGCGGTGCAGAACAGCAGTATCCACCTGAATAACGGAAAGGCAAAATACGCCCTCTACCCCGTCTGGCTGCTGAATACCACATGGCGGGGAGAAAAATACGTCTTTGCCATGAACGGGCAGACCGGAAAATTCGTGGGCAACCTCCCTGTGGACAGGGGCGCGTGGTGGCGCTGGTTCGCCCTCTTCACCGGCATTTTCGGCGCGGCGTTCTATCTGCTGCGCTGGCTGCTGTGGCTGCTGTAAAGGAGGAGGAAGAATATGAAACGCAGAATGTTTGCTCTTTTCCTGCTGCTCTCGCTGTGCCTGCTGTGCGTGCTTCCGGCCTTCGCGGCCGAGGCATCCCTGTCCGGGCCGAGCGGCCGCCCGCTGGTGGTGGACAATGCCGGCCTGCTGACCGCGCAGGAGGTGCAAAAGCTGACCTCCCGTCTGGAGGAAATTTCCGCGCGTCAGGCGATGGACGTGGCCGTTGTCACGACGCTCAGCCTCGATGGAAAGACGGAGCGGGACTACGCCGACGATTTTTATGACTATGGTGGCTATGCCGACGACGGCGTGCTGCTGCTGTTCTTCACGGGCGAGGAGCGCGGCGTCTGGATCTCCACCAAGGGCTACGGCCAGACGGCCTTCACCGTCGACGGCATGGACTACATCTTCGACGAGATCATCCCCGACCTCAGCGACGGGCGTTACGCAGACGCCTTCGAGCGTTATGCCTCCCTTGCGGACGAATACGTCACGCAGGCCCGGAAGGGCAACGTCTATGACACGGGCAACCTGCCGAAGAAGCCCCTCTCCCTGATCTGGATTCCGATTGCCATCGGCGTGGGCGCGCTGCTTGCGCTGATCCCGCTGGGCGTGATGAAGGGGCAGCTCAAGTCGGTGCGCCCGCAGTCCACGGCCGCGAGCTACGTCCGGCAGGGGAGTTTTGAGCTCACCGCCAACCGCGACGTTTTCCTGTACCGGAACGTAACGCGCCGCCTGCGCCCGAAAAACAACAGCAGCGGCGGAAGCGGCAGCGGTTCGCATATCAGCTCCTCCGGTTCCAGTCACGGCGGCTCCGGACGCAGGTTCTGATACCAATCCCTTACTAATAGGTATCCTTTTCATCGGTGGTTCGTATAAAACAACTCCGATGCCGCGGCGGGCTGCACATCGCAGTCCGCCGTTTTTCCTTTGGAAAAACGCACATTCTCTTCCCCGCGCGGGCCCACGGCCGAAGGAAAAGCAGCAAAGATTTCCGCGCCGCGGAAGCAGTCAAAGTGGAAAAAGAAACCAAAGACTGGGCGCAACGCGCTGTTTGCCTCAAAAGCAGACATCTGTTCGTTTCTTAAAGCTTCATTAAGTATATGGAATTCCACCCTCTCCCCGCTTGACAAAACAGTAAAAACGAGGGATAATAGAACTATAAACAGAAGAGGGGTTGCCGCTTTGCGGCAAGGAGATAAAAATGATTGGATTTTATGATTACACAGTCGTATTGACTTATCTGAGTCTGCTCTCCGCCGTCGGCGGAATGGCGCTGGCGATCACCGACCACCCGATTCTCGCAACCATCTGCCTGCTGTTCTGCGGGCTGTGCGACATGTTCGACGGTAAGGTCGCACGCACGAAGAAGAACCGCACGGAAGAGCAAAAGTCCTTCGGCATTCAGATCGATTCCCTGTGCGACATTGTCGCCTTCGGCGTCCTGCCCGCCGTCATCCTGCTCAAGCTCTGCGCGGGCTGCTGGTACGCATGGGTCATCGCCCCGCTGTATGTCCTCGCCGGACTGATCCGCCTCGCCTATTTCAACGTGACCGAGGAACAGCGCCAGAAGGAGACGGACGCCTGCCGCAAGACCTACTCCGGCCTGCCCATCACCTCCTCCGCGCTCATTTTCCCGCTCTTTTACTGCATTATGACCGGCTACTGCCAGAAGGTGCACGGCCGGATCGGGCCGTATAAGGATATGTTCGAGGGCTCATGGCGCGGTGTTGCGCTGTGCGTCCTTGCGGCCGTCACCGGACTGTGCTTCATTCTGCCTTTCCGCATCCGCAAGCCGCAGAGCAAGGAGCTTCTTCTGATACTGATCATCGGCATTCTGATCGCCGCCGCGCTGCTTCTGGCCATCATTATATGAGGAGGCAGGGATGAAAAAGCTTCTTCTGATCATCAATCCCTGTTCCGGCAAGAAAAAGGCCTGCCGCGCCCTTGCCGACATCGTCAACGTTTTCAACCGCGGCGGCTATGACGTCACGGTCTACGCCACCGCCGCCAGAGGCGACGCCACCGCGACCGTCGCGCGGCGCGCGGAGGAATTTGACCTCGTCGTCTGCGCCGGGGGCGACGGCACCTTCAACGAAACGATCTCCGGCCTGCTGGAGGGCTGCCATCGAACGCCGCTGGGCTATCTCCCCGCCGGCAGCACCAACGATTTTGCCAACAGCCTGCATCTGTCGAAGGATCTGGTGCAGGCGGCCCGCGACATCGTCGAGGGTAAGCCCCGCATGCTGGACGTGGGCCGTTTCAACGACCGCTATTTTTCCTATGTGGCTTCCTTCGGCGCCTTTACCCGCACGTCCTACGCCACCTCCCAGAGCGTTAAGAACGCGCTGGGCCATTTGGCCTATATTCTGGGGGGCATCAAGGAGATTCCCTCCATCCGCAGCCGCCACCTGAAGTTCACGCTGGGCGACGGTGCCGTGCTGGAGGACGATTATATTTTCGGCGCGATCAGCAATTCCACCTCCGTGGCGGGCGTGCTGACGCTTTCGGAAGAGCTGGTCGATATGAATGACGGCGTGTTCGAGCTGCTGCTGGTGCGCAAGCCGCACAATCTGCTGGAGCTGAACGACTGCGTTCTGGCGCTGACCACGCAGGATTACCATACGCCGATGCTGACCTTCACCTCTGCCTCCTCCGTCGCAATCGAGGCGCCGGAGGATATGGACTGGACGCTCGACGGGGAGCGCGCCGAAGGCCGCGCGCACTGCACGGCGGAGAATCTGCACGACGCCATCTCCATCATCACAAAATAAAACCGGGAGCTGCCGCCAGCGCGACAGCTCCTTTTTGGAGGAAAAACGAATGAAAACCCTCTGCATCCGCCTGCGCCGGGGCGACGATCTGCTCGC
>CAJMQR010000014.1 GCA_905215665.1 uncultured bacterium
GGTTTCATGGAATTGATGCGGGACAGTTCCTTTTTCGCGTCCTCAAGGTTCAGTTCCGCCTGCCGAACCGCAATCTGTTTCCGCTCAAGCTGGATGTCTGAAAGGGTCGTATCATAGCTCAGCAGAGGGTCGCCCTTTTGAACCTCCTGCCCCTCCTGCACAAATACCTGTGTGATGGTCTGCGTGGAGGAGGCGTATACCTTCTGCAGCTTGTCAGCGGTGACATAGCCGCCGCTCTGCGTTTCGTTCCCAATGTAGGACGAGCTGCACATCGAAACAGGAAGCACCGTTACCGGATTGCTTTTACGGCCAAGAAACCAGACGATGCCCACAACGACGGCCACCACCAGAAGAACGCAGACAGCGGAAATGAGAATCGTCTTCACTTTTTTTGTCATTCTGCACACCTGCCTTCTTCCGCCTCGGAAAGGACGCCGTCGCGGATGTAGCGGATCTCTTTCGCACGTTCGGCAATGGAGCGCTCGTGCGTGATCATAATGATCGTCGCGCCGTTCTGATTCAGAGAGTCAAAAATATCCATGATCTGATCCCCGGAGGCGCTGTCCAGCGCGCCGGTCGGCTCGTCCGCCAGCAGAAGCTTCGGCTTGCCGACGATGGCACGCGCAATGGCCACGCGCTGACACTGTCCGCCGGAAAGCTGGTTCGGACGGAATTCCAGCCGCTCACCGAGGCCCATGAGCTTCAGCGCCTCGACGGCACGTTCCCTCCGCTCCTTTTTCGGCACGCCCGCATACAGCAGCGGAAGCGCCACGTTATCCACGGCGGACATCTTCGGCAGTAGGTAAAAGCTCTGGAACACAAAACCGAGAAGCTTGTTGCGCACCTGCGCCAGTTCGTTGGAGGTCGCGCCGTGCAGGTCTTTTCCGGCAAGCAGATAGCTCCCGCTGGTAGGTACGTCGAGACAGCCGATCAGATTCATCAGCGTGGTCTTGCCGGAACCGGAAGGTCCCATGATGGCAAGATAGTCGCCTTCCTTCACCTGCAGGGAGACATTCTTCAGGACACGTACCGTTTCCCTGCCCTGAGGATAGTCCTTGCAGATATCCTTCATTTCCACCAGCATGGCTCAACCTCCCTCCACGGGAGCCTCCGGCGCGGCATCCTCCGCCGGGTAGCCGCCCTCTATCCCGGAATCGTCTCCGGGCTGGCCTTCCACCTCAGGGAAGCCGCCGTCCTCCGGATAGTCCATGCCGCCGGAAGAGAAGTCCATCTCACTGTTCAGATCGTATTTGACCACGGGAGCGCCCTCCTGCATCCCCTCTTCCGGGAAAGCGATATAGTCTTCCGGCGTCAGGCCGTCCGTGATCTTATAGCTGTTGAGTCCTTCGTCAAAGTCTCCGAGCGTAACGCTGCGCTTTTCCAGTTTGTCGCGCTTGTCCGCAGCCCAGACATAGTAGCCCTCTTCCTCGGAGCCTGAAATATAGGAGGCATCCAGCCACAGCCCGTCTTTCGTCTCATTCTGGCCGTTGTCCGGCTCGATGTAGACATGCTGTCCCAGCATCAGGCCATCCGTGGAGTCCAGACGGACATAAAACGGGTAGGTGCTGCTGGAGGTTGTGTCATCGCCGCCGTCAAAGCCGTAATAATACATGGAATTGGAATTGCTATTGTCGGGATTGTTCTGATCAATCTCGCTGACTGTTCCGGTCCATGTCGCGCTGCTGTCCACACGGGAACGGATGATAACCTGCATTCCCTCGAAAAGCTCCGCGCGGTTGAGCTCATTGATTTTTCCCTTGACGCGGTAGTCGCCGCTCTGGATTAAAACGATGTACGGCAGAGGCTGTCCGGTGATATTATCCGTCCCGCCGTTTTCGTTGATCGCCTGTACCTTTCCGTCGATGGGAGAGAGGATCTCACCGCTCTCGGAGGTGTTTTTCAGGCTCTCAAGCTCCTTCTCCTTGACGGCAAGATTGTATTGCGCTTCCTTTTTGTCCGCCTGCAGAGACTGGATCTGCACCGTATAGGAAAGCTGCTCCGACGCGGGCGCGGATGCCTTTTCCTTTTCCAGCTGCGCAACACGGGAATCGAAATCGGAAATGGAATTCTTCAGGCTTTCAATCTCCAGCTCCGCCTTTTCAATGGTGAGCTTCATTTCTTCCATATCATAGACAAACAGGACGTCTCCCTTTTTGACCTCCTGCCCGACCTGGGCTTTCAGTTCCTGAACCTTGCGGTTTTCATCGCGCTCGATCTTGATCTCATTCTGCGCAATCACGACGCCCGCACAGGCATTGAACTCACCGGCCATGCCGTAGCCGGTGATCATGGCGACCGACTGTACATTGACGGGGGCCTTTGTCGAGCCGCAGCCGGTCAACAGGCCGAGCAGCAGTACGGAAATCAAAAGCAGCGTCATCCGTTGTTTTTTCATAACAGTTCCTCCGTTCTGAATTTCAGAAATCGTTCTTTTGACGTTATGTTTCAGGACATGTTCCCATGAATGGTAATTTTTTCAAAAAACTACCCGAAAGGATCGTGGGGCCAGACACCGTCATTTGCGAAGGCGGAGATGGCATGAGCATTTCCGTGCAATACTCAGACATAAAAAAGGGAACACCTCTTGCGGGGTATTCCCTTTACTTCCTTCATAATGCTATGATTGCGGCCAGCACCGGCTCCAGTTCTTCGGTATCGAGCGTCTCCGCCTCGCCACTGTCGCAGGCTTTTGCAACATTCGGGTCGATGGGCAGGCGCGCCAGCACCGGCAGATGATATGCCTGCGCGGTCTCGGCCAGATGGCTTTCGCCGAAAATCGCATGCTTCGTGCCGCAGTCCGGGCAGCGGAAATAGCTGTAGTTTTCCACAAGACCGAGCACCGGCACCTGCATCATGTTGGCCATGCGTACCGCTTTCCCCACAATCATGGACACCAGCTCCTGCGGCGAGGTGACGATAATCACGCCGTCTACCGGCAGGGACTGGAATACCGTCAGCGGAACGTCCCCCGTTCCGGGAGGCATATCGACAAACATATAATCCACGTCCTGCCAGATCACATCCGTCCAGAACTGCTTCACCGCGCCCGCGATGATCGGGCCGCGCCAGAGCACAGGGTCGCTGGCATTGTCCAGCAGAAGGTTAATGGACATAATCTGAACACCCGTTCTGCTCACGGCCGGATGCAGGCCCGACTCCTCCGCCCCGGCACATTCCTCCACACCGAAGGCTTTGGGGATGGAGGGGCCAGTGATATCCGCGTCCAGAATTGCCGCGCGCATTCCGCGGCGCTGCACCGCGGCGGCCAGCATGGCCGTGACGGTACTCTTGCCGACGCCGCCCTTTCCGGACACAACGGCAATGACCTTCTTTACCTTGGATTGTTCATTCAGAGCGGCGAGAAGGCTCTCTTTTGTCCGTTCGCCGCAGTTTTCGCTGCAGGCAGCGCAATTGCCGCCGCAATTTTCACTCATAATCGGTTCTCCTCCCGAAAATTATTCGATCTGTGCCGCAGCGTTTTCCCACTGCGTCATCAGCTCTTCCAGTTTTGATTCCTGGGCTTCCTTCTCCGCCGTCAGGCGCATGAGCTCCTGATAGTCCGAAGCAGCTTGCTCCAATGCCCGATCCAGTCCGGCAATCGTCTGCTCCTGCGCAGTGATCTCCCGTTCCAGCCGCCGCACCAGCTTCTGAAGCTCCTTGTCCGGCATCTGTTTGGGGGGCTTGGCGGCTTTTTCCTTCTTCTCCGGCTGGCGCTGCATCGCCTCATGCTCCTTGATGGAGCGGTACTTTGCATAACCACAGGGGAAATCGCGGATGCTTCCGTTTTCCAGCTCCCAGATACGCGTGGCAAACTTGTCCACAAAATAGCGGTCATGGGATACGAAAATCAGCGTTCCTCCGTAGTCTTCGATGGCACAGTCGATCCACTCGCGGGAAGCGACGTCCAGATGGTTGGTCGGTTCGTCCAGCACCAGAAGATTGATCTTGTCATCCATCAGCATACACAGCCGCAGGCGCGACTGCTCTCCGCCGGAGAGCGTACCCACCGTTTTGAAAACGTCCTCCCCCGAAAACAGGAAGGCGCCCAGGCGATCGCGCGCAACCTGCGGCGTACAGTTTTTCTCATAGAGCATCGTGTCATAGAGCGTCCGCTCCGGGTGATCGAAGTGGATAACCTGGGGCAGATAGCCGGTTTTGACCGAGGGTCCGAAGCGGATTTTTCCCTCCCCCGCCTCTTCGCCCAGAAGGACGCGGAGAAAGGTCGTTTTCCCCGTACCGTTGTCGCCCAGCAGCGCGATGCGCTCTCCGCCGGCGACCTGCAAATCAACCCCGGAAAAAAGCCGGCGCCCACCGAAGCTCTTGCCAAGGCCGCGGACGGTGAGAACCTCGTCGCCGTGGAAATCCTTCTCGCTGAATTTCGCGCGGAGCGTTTTTTCCTTTGTCGGCCGCTCCGTCTTTTCGATTCGTTCCATGCGGTGCTGAATGGACATCGCGCGGCGGTAGAGCACCCGGTTATTGATTCCCCAGCCCTTCATTCGCTCCAGCGTGAAACCGAGCTGCTTGAGCTTCGCCTGCTCCTGCTCGTACTGCTTGAGCTGCGTGTTGAAACGTTCCTGCTTTTCCTGCAGATAGAAGGTGTAGTTTCCGCTGTAAAATTCCGCCCGTCCTGCGCTGATCTCAATGATGCGGCCGACGACCTGATCGAGGAAATAGCGGTCGTGGGAGATCGTCAGAACCGTCCCCCTGAATTTTTTAATGTAGTCTTCCAGCCACTCCACACTGCGCAGATCCAGATGGTTGGTCGGCTCGTCCAGCAGGAGAATATCCGTCTTTTCCAGCAGCAGCCGCGCCAGATTGACACGTGTTTTTTCGCCGCCGGAAAGCCGGTCAAAAAGGCGCGCACGCATTTCCTGCGGAATTCCAAGGCCGTTGCAGATCTTATCCGTCTGTATGCCCTGCTCATAGCCGCCGCCCACATGGTATGCGTTACTCAGCCGGTCATATTCCTGTAAAACCGCCTTGTCCGCATCTTCTGCCATCCGCCGCTCCAGCGCCTCCATTTGCCGCTTGATCGCGCGGAGCGGCGCAAATGCCGTGCCAAGCACGTCGTCCACCGTATAACCCTGCGGATAGTTGGGAATCTGCGAGATCAGTCCCAGTTTTTTCCCGGCAGCGATCATGACCTCTCCGCTGTCCGGCGTCAGTTCTCCCGTCAGAATCCGGAAAAGCGTGGTTTTTCCGCAGCCGTTGCGCCCCATGATGCCGACACATTCGCCCTCATGGATATCGAAGCTCAGCCCGTCGAGGAGAACCGTGCCAACCTCAAAGGACTTTACCAGTTCCTTTACCGAAATATCAATCATTGTTGTCTCCGTTGTTTCCGTAATTGGAATAAAACTCGTCACGCGACATCAAAACATTCAGTGCGTCGAGCAGCGCATTGCTGCTCATATGCTCCGGGAGGCGAAGCTTCCGCAGCAGTTCGCCGCGCCGCGCCGCGCTGCCCGCGCCGCCGGAATAGCCCGCGGCGTATAAATCCGCCTTTGTAATCGGCTCCGCCCTGCCCGCATCGGAAGCTGCCGCCTCTACGCCCGCGTTTTTGAGCGCCTGCAGCAGCACTTCCGCAGACATGCCTTCAACGCCCAGCTTCCCTTCCTTTCCCGGATGCTCCTTGCGGCGCTCCTTGCCCCAGACGTCCGGGATATAGGCATGCAGTACACCCTCCTTCGGGAGCACCCGCTTGAGATAATTCCGGATCACAAAGCCCGCTCCATCCGAATCCGTCAGAATCACCAGTCCCCTGCGCTCCGCCGCCAGACGCAGCAGCGACACAAGCTCTCTGTTTTTCATCACGCCAAAGCCGGAAGTCTCAAAAATCGGCGCGTCGATCAACTGGCGCAGGGCGTTTTTGTCATACCTTCCTTCCACAACGACCGCCTGCTTCAGCTTAATCATGGCGTGCCTCCTCCGAAAGCGCGAGGATGAGCAGCTCAAGAAGCCGCACGGGGTTGTCGTAGGAGGTTTTCATCTTATAATCCGTCTCGCAGCACAGAAGTACCGCCTTGCGGCAGAAGCCTTCCGACAGGCGGCGCGCCAGCGACATCGTCCGGTTCGCCGCGGAGGAGGTCATTGAATAAAGATCCGCCAGGTCTGCCGCCGTTTTTCCGGCGCTCATCAGCGTTTTGGCCGCGCTGAGCCGCCGCATCTGGGTGCCGATCGCCGCAAGAAGGACGATCGGTTCCGACTGCAGCTTGATCATGGCGCCGAGCCGTTCCAGCGCGGCGGAAAAGTTTCTCTGTGCCAGCGCGTCCGTGATCTCAAAGACCACGGCCTCCGGCGTCGGCTCCGCCACGGCGTCGATGTCCGCCGGCACAATTTCCGGCGCTTCGGAATAGGCGCAGATCTTCTCTATCTCCGTATGCAGCCGTGTCATGGACACGCCGCAGTAATGGATCAGGTAGCTGCAAGTTTGCGGCGCGACCTGCTTGCCCTTCGCCCGAAAATGCCGCACAATCCACGCCGTAAGATCGTGTTCACTCTGGTAGCGGAATTCCACCAGTACGGCATTTTTCTGGATGGCGTCCCAGAGCCTTTTCATCCGTTTATCCGGCTTGAAGGACAGCGCGCTGTAAGTCAAAACGAGGCAGCAATACTCAGGCAGCTCCGTCAGAAGCTGCGCGATCTCATTTCTCTCCTCCTCCGGCAGCTCAAATAGATCGGCATCGTCCACATGGACGAGAGATCGTTCCGACATCATCGGAATCGCTTCGACGCTGTCATAGAAAAGCTGCGCGGACAGATTCTCCTGCGTCAGACGGTGATAGTTAAAGTCCTCCGTCAGCTCGTCCAGAAGCTGCTTTTTCAACATGGCGAAGTAATGGCGGCGCAGATAGTCCTCTTCGCCGTAAAAGATATAGAAATTCCCCGGCTTTTTCTGCGCAAGGTCATTTTTCAGTTGTGCAAGCCCATTGGAAGTTCCTTCCGTCTTTTTTGCCATGGCCTACCTCGAAATCACAATGTCTCCGGTTTCATCCGTGCGCAGCAACAGCGCGCCGGCCGCGTCAATCCGCTCCAGCACCTCCGGCGCCGGATGCCCATAGGCGTTTTCGCCCACGCTGATAATGACGATTTCAGGTGAAATCGTTTGCAGAAGCGCTCGGCCCGTGGATGTTTTCGCCCCGTGGTGCCCCGCCACCAGCACCTCAATGTCATGGAGCGCATGGCGGATTGCCAGAAGCTGCTCGGATTGCGCGTCCATGTCTCCGGTAATCAGTATATCATATTCTTCGACGGACATCAATGCACTAATTCCGTCGTTGTCCGTTCCTGCGGCGACCGGCGCAAAGACCGAGAGGCAGCCCGTCGGGAATTCCAACGTCCAGTCCTGTGTCACGATGTGAACGGGAACGTCCGCATCTTCCGCCGCCAAAAGGATGCGTTCACGGTTTCCGGCGTCATCCCTGAGGTCCGGCATGAGCAGAAGCCCCACCTGCATGCGCGATAAAAGCTGCGGCACGCCGCCCGCGTGATCTTCATCGAAATGCGTCAGGATCAAAACGTCTATCTGCGTTTTGCCCTGCATCAGCAGACGCCGCGCAAGCTGCTCTCCCGCATCCTCCGCATTGCTGCCGCCGCAGTCCACCACGACCGTCAGGCCGCCGGACTGGAGAAGAATACACTCTCCCTGCCCCACGTCCAATGCCGTTGCAGTCAGCTCTGCCGTGTCCGGCAGCATGGAAAAGGCAATGGCGCAGGCCAGCGTCGCCCCCAGAGCCGCGCAGAAGGCCCGCTTATGCCGGCATCGGCCGAGCAGGAATACGGCAAGCAGCAGATAGGCCGCAAAAAGCCACGCCACAACATAAGCGCTCTGCGTATAGACTGCCGCGAAGGGAATCTCGGAAAGCTTCCCGATCACCCAGAGTATAAACCGCACCGCCCAGTCCAGAACCCATGCCAGAAGTTTCCCCATCGGCTGCCACAGAAATCCGAAAAATACCGCTGCACAGCCAAACGAAAAGAGATAGCCGACCAGCGTCAGCAGAAGAAGATTCGTCACCGGCGCAATCAGGGAAACCGTGCCGAAATACGCGGCGACAAGAGGCAGGGTGAAAACCATTGCGCCGAGGCTCACGGCCTGAATGGAAAAGACGCCGCGCAAGGCGCCCGCAAGACAGCGGTGTTTTTTGGAAAACTGTCCGGGCAGAAAGCGCCGTTCCTGCCATGCAAGCAGCGGTTCGGAAAAAAGAAGTATCCCGGCCATCGCACCGAAGGAAAGCTGCAGGCTCACATCGGCGACCGCCCACGGATTCGCCGCGAGGATCAGCAGGAGCGCAAGACCGAGCGAGGTCGGCGCGTCGCTCTCACGCCGGAAAAGCGGCGCAAGCAGGAGCAGCGCGTGCATGACAACCGCGCGCACAACCGAAGCCGGAAACCCCAGCATCGCCGCAAAGAAGAGCATGGCCGGAATTCCGAGGATCGCAGCCAGCCTGCGGCGGCGGAAGCACAGCAGCAGCACAACGCCGGCAATCAGCGACACGTGCAGACCGGAGGCGGCTACGACATGGGATATACCCACAACGGACATCCGGTTTCTCGTCTCATAGGAAAGGCCGCTGCGGTCGCCGGTCAGCAATGCGCGCATAAATGCCTCCGTATCACCGGCAAAAAGCCGCGTGACGGTATCCCGCACCTGCTTTGCCGCTGCCGTGGGGAGATATTTGAGCGGTATACGCTCCGCCTTTTGCATTTCCGGCTTGCTGCGCTGAAAGCCAAGAAGCGATATGTCCCGCGAGGAATAGTAAAGGCTCTCCCCCTCCCCGCTGCCGCGTGAGACGTCGACCACCTTTGCCGACAGGCGCAGCGTGTCTCCGGGCTGAAGTCCGGCGTTCTCATCCAGGTACAGCAGCATCCTGCCGCCGTCCATTTCCGTCAGGACACGGCAGCCGTATTTCGTCGTCTCCGGATAATCGCTGACAGTCACCGTAATGCTCCGGCTCTCTCCGCAAAGCGCGCGTAACGGTTCTATCCGGAATTCTTCATAGCAGAAGCTCCAGAAAAGACCGGTCAGAAGGCCGAATGCCGCAATGCGCAGGCGCTTTGCCTGCGGAAAACGCAGAAAGCACAGGACTACTGCCAAAAGCAGCAAAAGACCCAAGGCGAAATAAATCCATTCGCGCGGAAGCAGATACACATAGACTGCCGCGGCGGCGGCAAAAGCAAACGAGAAAATCGCAAGTTTTCGCATCTTTTCTCCCCTTCACGACAGCAAACAGGACGGGCAGCGCCCGTCCTGCAGATCATCAGTTAAAGCTGCCCAGCGTTTTGCCTCCGAGCACATGGAAATGAAGATGCCTTACCGTCTGGCCCGCGTCCGCGCCGCAGTTTGTCACCACACGGAAGCCGTCTCCGAAGCCAAGCTGCTTCGTCAGCTTCGCGATCACGGCAAAAATGTGCCCGACCAGCGCGGCGTTTTCCTCGCACAACTCCGACGCGGAGGCAACGTGCGCCTTCGGCACCACCAGAAAGTGCTGGGGCGCCAGCGGCTGGATATCATAGAACGCAAGGCAGAGCTCATCCTCATAGAGCTTTTTGGACGGGATTTCTCCCGCGATAATCTTACAAAAAATGCAGTCGTTCATTTCCTGTCTCCTCATTTTACATTGGCCGCGACATAGTCATCCACACCGGCCAGCGCGTTATCCAGCTTCAGCAGGTCCCTGCCGCCGCCCATCGCGGAATCCGGCTTGCCGCCGCCGGAGCCGCCGCAGGCTGCGGAGATCTCCTTAACCAGCAGCCCGGCCTTGATGCCGTGCGCCACCGCGTTTCTGCCACAGACCGCAAGCAGCGTAATCTTTTCTCCCTGCGTACTCGCAAGCACCGCCACAGCGTTCGGCTCCCGGTCGCGGATCTGGTCGCCCAGTTTGCGCAGGTCTGCGGCGGAAACGTCGTTTCTGGAAACGGTCAACACCTTCAGGCCGCTGACATTCTTGGCGGAGAACAGGCAGCGTTCGATCTCGCCGCTGAACATCTTGTCCTTCATGCGGTCGATTTTCTGCTTCAGCTCCTTCATCTCGATCATCAGAGCGTGCGTGCGCTGCAGCAGTTCCTTCGGCGTAGTCTTGAGCTCCTCCGCCGCCGAAAGGATCACACGGTTCGCCTGCTCCATCTGCGCCAGAACCTTTTTCCCGGTATATGCCTCGATGCGGCGGACGCCGGAGGCGACGGAAGCTTCGGAGTAGATGCGGAAGGGCCCGACCTTCGCGGTATTGTTCTGATGCGTGCCGCCGCAGAACTCCACGGAGTCCCCGCCCATTCTGACAACACGGACAATGTCGCCGTACTTTTCTCCGAACAGCGCCGTCGCGCCCAGCTTCTGGGCTTCCTCGATGGGAAGCACCAGCGTTTCAACGTCCTCGCCCTTGAGAATCATCTCCATCACCAGCGAAGAGACCTTTGAAATCTCCTCCGGCGTCATGGCGGAAAAGTGCGTGAAGTCAAAGCGCAGATGATCCGGCTCGACCAGAGAACCCGCCTGATGGCAGTGGTCGCCCAGCACCTTTGTCAGCGCGGCCTGCAGCAGATGCGTCGCGGTATGCGCGCGGCGGATGGCGGTGCGTCGCTCGGTGTCGATGGAAACGGTGCAGACGTCTCCGACCTTGATCGTGCCGGAGGTTACGCGGCCGTAATGCATATACTTGCCGCCCTTGTTCTTCTGTACATCCGTCACCTCGAACACGCCGTCAGGGCCGCTGATCGTGCCGTGATCGGCCACCTGCCCGCCCATCTCGGCGTACATCGTGGTCTGATCCAGCACGAGGATTGCTTCAACGCCGGCCACGATCTCCGTGCGCGGCTCCTCGTCGGAGATCATCGCAAGAACCTTGCCGTCGGTCACGTCGTTTTCATAGCCTACGAACTCGGTGGAGGGAATTTCCTGCCCGAATTCGATGCCGGCCCAGCCGAGATCGCCCAGCGCCTTACGCGCCTCTCTCGCGCGGTTCTTCTGCTCCTGCATCTGCCGCTTGAACTCTTCCTCGTCCACCTGCATGTCTTCTTCCCTTGCCATCTCTATGGTCAAATCGATCGGGAAGCCATAGGTATCATAGAGCTTGAAAGCATCCGCGCCGGAAAACACCGTCTCGCCTTTTTCCTTGTGGGACGCCAGCATTTCCTCAAAGATGCGCATGCCGCCGTCTATGGTCTTGGCGAAGTTCTCCTCCTCCACGCGCACGACGCGGGTGATATAGGAGGCGCGCTCACGCAGATAGGGATAATGGCCCTCGTTTTCATGAATCACCGTCTCGACCACATCGCACAGGAAGGGATGATTCACGCCCAGAAGCTTTCCGTGGCGCGCGGCGCGGCGCAGCAGGCGGCGCAGAACATAGCCGCGGCCCTCGTTGGAGGGAAGCACGCCGTCCGCAATCATAAAGACGGAGGCACGGATGTGGTCCGTGATGACGCGGAGGGAGACGTCCTTCTCCGGGCTCTGCCCATAGCTGGCGCCGGTAATTTCAGTGACCTTGTTCGTGATGTTCATGACGGTATCCACGTCGAACAGGGAATCCACATCCTGGCAGGCTACCGCCAGACGCTCCAGTCCCATGCCGGTGTCGATGTTCTTCTGCACCAGCTCCGTATAGTTTCCGTGGCCGTCGTTGTCGAACTGGGAAAATACATTGTTCCAGATCTCCATATATCGGTCACAGTCGCAGCCGACCGTGCAGCCGGGCTTGCCGCAGCCGTATTTTTCGCCACGGTCGTAGTATACTTCAGAGCAGGGGCCGCAAGGGCCGGAGCCATGCTCCCAGAAGTTGTCCTCCTTGCCGAAGCGGAAAATACGCTCGGCCGGGATGCCAATCTCCTTGTTCCAGATCTCGAACGCCTCGTCGTCATCCACATAGACGGAGGGATACAGGCGGTTCTCATCGAGTCCGCAGACCTTGGTCAGAAACTCCCAGCACCACGCAATTGCCTCGTGCTTGAAATAATCCCCGAAGGAGAAGTTGCCCAGCATCTCAAAGTAGGTGCCATGGCGCGCCGTGTGGCCGATATTGTCGATGTCTCCGGTGCGGATGCACTTCTGGCAGGTGCAGACACGGCGGCGCGGCGGCGTGACCTCGCCCTTGAAATAGGGCTTCATCGGCGCCATGCCGGAGTTGATGAGCAGAAGCGACGCGTCGTTCTGCGGAATGAGAGAAAAGCTGGGCAGACGCAGATGCCCCTTGCTTTCAAAGAAGGAGAGGAACATCTCGCGCAGCTCGTTTACGCCGTACTTTTTCTGGGACATGGGAATCGATCCTCCAATCAATTTCGTGCAAAAAATATACCCCGCCCCGATATAGGGGCGAGGATCACTCGCGGTACCACCCTAATTTACCGCCGCGCGGTATCTTAGCCATCCGATAACGGGGATGAAGCGTCCTGCTCATCACAGGCTGCTCGGAAGTGGCTGGTCGTATCCGCAAGCCGCAGGGCTTTCACCGCTTCCCTGCTCGCTGCTGCCGCCGGTACGATCTGGCTTCCTCATTGCATAGGTACAATATTACGTTATTATTCTAACAGCGGCCGCTGTATTTGTCAATCGGAAAAAATTTTATAACTTAATAAAAACTTAATTTCTTTTGGGTTATTTTTTTAACAATTCATGGATACAATAAAAATGCAAGTGTTGAGTTTTTCTTTTTCATTTTCCCCCTCTATTAAATACCGGAGATTGCAGACTGGCCAGCCACCTGTCTGCAATTTCCATTTTTATGCCGCCGCTGCGGAATGACCCGCAGCGGCGGGTGCTTTGCGGCATCAATAAGCGACGCCCCAGTAGATCATCTTCTTGGCGGGCTTGCCGCAGATGGCGCAGCAGTCGCCCAGATGCTCCTGCGCGAAGGGGATGCAGCGGCTGGACATGCCGGCTTCCTCCTTCATGCGGATCTCGCAGGCTTCGTCGCCGCACCACATGGTGCGGATGAAGCCGCCGTACTGCTCCTGCAGGCGTTTGGCCTCTTCCAGCGTCTGCGCGTCATAGGTGTGTTCCGTCAGATTCTTCTTTGCCTTTTCGTACATTCCGTGATGCACGGCATCCAGAAGCGCCTTTGCCGTATCCTCCAGGCCGTCCAGAGAGACGAAGCTCTTCTCGCCATTGTCGCGGCGGACAAGCACGCACTGGTTCTGCTCGATATCCTTCGGGCCCAGCTCCAGACGCAGAGGAACGCCCTTCATCTCATATTCCGCAAATTTCCAGCCGGGGCTCTGCTCGGACTCGTCGACCTTCACACGCAGACCGGCAGCCTTCAGGCGGGCGGCAACCTCCCGGGCCTTGTCCAGCACGCCCTCCTTGTGCATGGCAATGGGGATTACAACGACCTGAACCGGCGCGATCTTCGGAGGAAGGACAAGCCCACTGTTGTCGCCGTGGGTCATAATGATGCCGCCGATCAGGCGCGTGGAAACGCCCCAGGAGGTCTGGAACGGGAACGCCTGCTGGTTGTTCTTATCCGTAAAGTGGATATCGAACGCTTTGGCAAAGCCGTCGCCGAAGTAATGCGACGTTCCTGCCTGCAGGGCCTTGCGGTCATGCATCATGCACTCAATGGTATAGGTTGCTTCGGCGCCGTTGAACTTTTCCTTCTCGGTCTTCTGACCGCGGGTTACGGGCATAGCAAGCACATTTTCGCAGAAATCCGCATAGAGATTGAGCATACGCTCCGTTTCCTCGCGCGCCTCCCCGGAGGTGGCGTGCATGGTGTGGCCCTCCTGCCACAGAAACTCGCGGTGGCGCAGGAAGGGGCGGCTGGTCTTTTCCCAGCGCAGCACGCTGCACCACTGGTTGTACATCTTGGGCAGGTCGCGCCAAGAGTGAATGATGTCATGAAAATGCTCACAGAAGAGCGTCTCCGAGGTGGGACGGATGCAGTAACGCTCCTCGAGCTTCTCGCTGCCGCCCATTGTGACCCATGCACACTCCGGTGCAAAGCCTTCGACATGATCCTTCTCCTTCTGGAGCAGAGATTCGGGAATCAGCATTGGCATATAGACGTTCTCCGCGCCGGTTTCCTTGAATTCCGCGTCCATGATTCTCTGGATATTCTCCCAGATTGCATAGCCGTAGGGGCGGTAAACGAACATGCCCTTAATGGACGAATAGTCGATCAGCTCCGCCTTTTTGCACACGTCCGTGTACCACTGGGCAAAGTCAACCTCCATATCGGTAATTTGTTCGACTTTTTTCTCTTTTGCCATTTCCTCTCAACCTTTCAGGCATATTTTACATCTATTTTATTTTATCACGCATGTCAAGTGCCTGCATAGGATGAATTATGCCGGGCAGTGCCTGTTTCCGGCAAGTTCTCAGCACAAGGGAGGCTGCCATATGGTGCAGATCACCATCACCCTCGACAATACGACCGCGGCATTCTATCAGCACGTCTCCGGGCTGGCCGGGCTGCCGCTGGAGACCGTGCTCTCCGACGCTCTATTCAAGCTGGCCGGCGAGCTGTCGCTGGAAGCCATGAAAAGGAGAGAAAAAACTTCCTGCTGAATTGATTTTCCGCAAAGAGCTGTTATAATGTACATAGGAATATATACGGAGGAAAAGAAAATGAAATCAATCCGTGATGTCTATAAAATCGGCAAAGGTCCTTCCAGCTCCCACACTATGGGGCCGGAGCGTGCCGCCAAACTCTTTTTGAAGAAATACCCCGCCGCCGATCGATACCGTGTCGTTCTCTACGCTTCCCTCTCCAAAACCGGCAGGGGCCACGGCACCGACCGCGTACTCTATGAGGTTCTTGGCAAGGAGCGGACGGAGGTTCTCTTCTCCGACGATTCCCCTGCCGACCTGCCGCATCCCAACACGCTGGACTTTTTCGCCTATGCCGGAGAAGAGCAGCTCGGCACGATGCGCGTGCAGTCTATCGGCGGCGGCGATATCATCGTCGACGGCGAGGACACCACCGCGGACGAGGAAATCTATCCGGAAAACTCCTTCGCGGAGATCGAACAGTTCTGCCGCTGGCGTTACATCTCTCTGAGCGAATATGTGGAGCTCAACGAAGGGCCGGGGATCTGGAACTTCCTTGCGGAGGTCTGGACGGCCATGAAGCAGGCAATAGACGACGGTCTGAACGCCGAGGGCATTCTGCCCGGCGGCCTGCAGTTGGAGCGCAAGGCCAAGCGCCTGTACGCACAGGAGAAGGAACATGAGCTGCCGCAGATCCGGGAGCTTCGGATGGTATGTTCCTACGCCTTTGCCATCGCGGAGCAGAACGCGGACAACGGAACCATCGTGACCGCGCCGACCTGCGGCTCCGCCGGCGTTCTGCCTTCGGTGCTGCTTTACATGCAGAAGCGTCATGATATCCCCGACCGCAGAGTGCTGGAGGCACTCGCCGTCGCCGGGCTTTTCGGCAGTCTGGTCAAGCGCAACGCCTCCATCTCCGGAGCGGAATGTGGCTGCCAGGCCGAAATCGGCACAGCGTGTTCCATGGCCGCCGCCGCTCTCTGTACACTCATGGGCAGAAGCATCAGCGAAACGGAATATGCCGCCGAAATCGCCATGGAGCATCAGCTTGGCCTGACCTGCGACCCCATCTGCGGGCTTGTGCAGATCCCCTGCATCGAGCGTAACGCCGTCGCCGCCAAACGAGCGCTGGATGCCTTCAACCTCTCCAGTTTCCTGTGCGGCACGCGAAATATCAGCTTCGACATGGTCGTGCGCACCATGAAGGAAACCGGTATTCATATCAGCGACCAGTACCGCGAGACTTCCGAGGGCGGGCTCGCCCGCCTCTATAACCGCCGCATGGTTTAATACTGTTTCTCAGCAGAACGGGCATAGCCGTGAAACCGGCTATGCCCGTTTGTTTTCTATCTCACAGTGCAAATGAAATGGAGATGTCCTTGGTGTTAGGTGATTGCCTGCGCAGGAAACGAAACCGGCACATCAGGAAAAAGGCAGGGTCTTCTTTCTGCGCTTTCCATTGCAAAGCAGCAGAAGCATTACAGCCGCCGTCATCAAAAGCAGGCCGCCCGCCGCATATGCCGC
>CAJMQR010000015.1 GCA_905215665.1 uncultured bacterium
GTGGTACGCCAGAAGGGACTCGAACCCCCAACCCTCAGAACCGGAATCTGATGCTCTATCCATTGAGCCACTGGCGCATATATTCGATGCTCAAATATTATAGCAGGCTTTGGACTTAAAGTAAAGCCCTTTTTTCTGTTTTTCCAAGACGCAGTGAGTCCTGAAATCTGTGCGTTTCATCACGGAAAAAGCGGGGAAAACGCTCTCCAGCGCGTTCCCCGCCGTTTTGGGTTCATTTTCTTTCTCCCTGCTGCATACCCGCGTTCAGCGGAACCAGCTTCTGATTTTTTCCAGCCATTCCAGCGTCTTGAAGCGCAGCTCATATTCCTCTTCGCCGCCGGTGATGAGCGCGGTCTGCGCCGTATCGTAGCCACCGGCTTCTGCGCACTGCGCCACCGTGTCGGCCGTGGCCGCAGTACACAGCGATGGAAAAACAACGCACCACCAGTTATGCCCCTGCGCGCGGCCGATATTGACGCGCAGCGTCGGATACACCCCTGCCGGGAGCGTGAACGTCTCATAATACCGCGTTTCAAAGTCCTCCTCGCGCAGGAAGGCTTCCGCACGGTAAGGACTCTGTTCACGGTCCAGAACGTCCTGCGCCGCCCGGACAATCTCAGGCAGGTGCGTCCCGATACACGCCCGCGCCTCCGCAGCGTTGCGGCTATCTGCGGTCAGCGCGCTGACCTTTTGCAGCACAGCGTCGCGCACACGCAGCTTCTGCGCCTGATCCTCCTCAGAATCCGAATTGGCAACCACATGCAGGCGCACGGTCTTTGCCGCCAGCGCCTTCTGCTCCAACAGCGTCTCCGCCGCGAACAGGCCGTAGGCCATCAATGCGACAATCAGAATCCATGCAAAAAATCTCAGTTTCATACAAAAACACCGTCCATATGTAGGATTTAACTACAGTATGGACGGTATTTTCTATTTCTAAACGTTTTTCGCGATAAAAACCTCCGGATAGTTTTCCTTCAGCATCATACAGGCGACGGCTGCATATTCAAAGCTGTCGAAGATGCCAAATACTGCCGATCCGCTGCCGGTCATCTGTGCGCCGTATGCGCCATAAGTCATCAGGATAGACTTAATATAGTTGAGTTCCGGGTGTTCCGGAAGCACGGCTTCCTCGAATACGTTGCTGAGGCTCTTGCCGATCTCCTCCAGTGAGCCGCTCAGAAGCGCAGACTGCATTTTTTGCGCCTCCGGATGACAGGCAACAGGCGCTTCGTCCAGCTTCCGGTACAGTTCCGGCGTGGAGAAGGAAAGCTTTGGCTTGCAGACCACATAAAACATCTCCGGTGCATCGGGCAGTTTGGTCAGGCGCTCTCCCCTGCCCTCGACCAGCGCCGTACCGCACAGAACACAGAAAGGTACGTCCGAGCCGACCTGCGCGCCCAGCTCGCACAGGGCGTAAACAGACAGCGGATATCCGTGGTGGCGGTTCAGCGCCCGCAGGACGGCAGCCGCATCCGCGCTGCCGCCGCCCAGCCCGGCGCCGCTGGGAATCCTTTTTGTTATGTGGATTCGCAGACCGGCCGGCCGGCCGCCGAGGTTCCGGTAAAAGCACTCCGCAGCGCGCCATGCGAGATTGGACGCATCCGAAGGGATCTCCTGCACGTCACATGTGAGCGACCATTCGGTGCCTTCTCCTAACTGTATTTCAATATCATCCCGGATAGAGATCGTCTGCATGACGGAGCTGAGAGTATGGTAGCCGTCCTCACGGCGGTCTAGCACATCGAGGGTCAGGTTCAGTTTTGCAAATGCGCCCTCAGTCAGAGTTGTCATTTGATTTTTCTTCCCTCAAGATAATAGCGTTTTTCACGGCTGTGGCCCATGGAGAAGGTCTTGCGCGGAAGAATTCCGTCCGCAATCACGCCGCGGAAAAGCTGGCTCTTTTCCATTGCAGGCAGGAGGAACCCGATGGCATTCTCCTGCTTTGCGAGAGCGATCAGCGCATCGTCGTCATGGATGTAGTCGATCTCTCCCTCGTGTTCCTTCAGATATCCGTCGAGGAAGCCCTGCAATACGCCGACGGCAAGCTGGCTCTTCGCCGGATCCAGATGCAGGACGCCGGACTCCGCTCCGCTGTACCAGCGGACTTCAAAGCCCTCCTGCGCACATGCCTCCGCCTCCAGCGCCTTGAGCAGCGCTTTCGGATCGCAGGCAGTGATCACGCGATGAATCGGCTCAAATACCTGGGCGTCGTCATGGATGTTTTCCAATTCCACCAGAGCGAAGCGCGCAGGGTGCATGGAGAGATCCACGCCGGGATTCTGCTTTTTCAGCTCCCCGTAGCAGGATTTCGCCGTGGCCAGAGAGTGGTTGCCATCACCGACGGCAAAGACCACGGGCGTTCCCTTCAGGCCCTCATACTTTTTCCCGACATTCTTGGTGTATTCGGTCAGCCGCGCGTTGAATGCCTCGGCTTCCTTCCCGGAAACGAGCCAGCCCGCGATATGGCCGCCGCCCTCCATGAGATCAAAGTCGTAGAGCTTCCTGAGAGACTCCTTGTGCGCGGCAATCGGCTCGATCAGAACCTTTTCGTTGTCGTCGCAGAGCATCAGAATATGCGGCAGCTCAATGGGCGCATCCCGGCGGACACGCATGCGCGGCGGAATCCGCTCGACAACCGTACGCTCCGTCGCCCGAATGGCGGAAACGGAACCGGTGGAATAGTCGTATGCGTCCAGATCTACCATGCCGACCAGTCCTTCGCGCACTGAACCGTTTTCCAGTGTGCGCTCCACATAGACAAAGGAGTCCTTCAGGGTCTCAAAGACGCCGTTTTCCAAATACTCCTTCATGGTTTTGTTGATCAGCTCCGTATGTGCCGCCTCCTGCGGCGTGCCAAGCTCCGCCTCCGGAAGAATCAAGTTGATGGTCGAAGGCACACCTTCTGCGTTTTTGCGCACACGCTCCCAATACGCAGGGTCGGAGGTAAACTGGTCACAGGCGATGACCGCCCATTTTTCCATGGACTCTACCTTCGGAAACAGAATATCAGCCGGCAAAAATGCGTTCATGCTACAACCGCCTTTCAAAATTCGTTCGTAATCTGCGGCAACGCCGCTTTCTTATTATAGCGCAAAGCGGTTTTTTTTCCTAGCGTTTTCGTAAAATTCCTCTTCGTGTTTTTTTACAAATTTCGGCAAAAATTTTTAGTATATCTAACAGATTTTTAGAGCATACTATCCACAGCACATTTAGGGAGGACAGAGCTATGGACACCTTTGCATTGATTCTCAGCATCATCGGCTCCATCAACTGGGGACTTGTGGGAATCTTCAAGTTCGATCTCGTCGCATGGATCTTCGGAGGGCAGACCTCCGGCGTGAGCCGCATCATCTATACCATTGTCGGCCTGGCAGGTATTTGGTGCATTTCTTTCCTCTTCCGCAAGAGAGCGCTTGCCACAGCGGAAGACATCTGATACTGGTTCTTGCTGCCGGAAGCAGCCCGCAGGAAGGCGACGATGAGAATCACCGCCGCCTGAATGCTCAAATATGACAGAAACGCCCCCTGCAAAAAGCAGGGGGCGTTCGTTCACAGCATTTCAGTGGAAATCAATAGCCTCTTCTCTTGTTCTTACGAGCAGCTTCGGACTTCTGCTTCCGCTTGAGACTCGGGCTGACATAATGCTCTCGCTTCTTGACCTCGGCGATCACGCCGTCCTTGGCGCAGCTGCGCTTAAAGCGCTTCAGAGCACTCTCCAGAGACTCGTTCTCTTTTACGCGAATTTCAGACATCGATTTCCCTCCCTCCGGCGCATCCGGCTCAATCCAGGATGCTTTCAGGGCCGATACAACGGCAACAATTATTATAGTCAGAGTTCTCCCAAAAGTCAAGCAATATCTTACAAGTTTTTCGGTTTATTTCGCGATTCTGCCAATTTATATCGGAGATGGTCAGAGAAATTCTCCGGAGAAAGCACATTTCTCCGGAGAATCGTCTATTTCACGATCAGGTTGACAAGCTTGTTTTTAACAACGATGCTCTTGACAATGCTGCCGCCCTGTTTTTCCAGGAAACGGGCAATCTTTTCGTCGGCAGTCGCCGCAGCAATCACCGCGTCATTGTCCAGATCGGCGGCGACATGGATGGTTCCGCGGAGTTTTCCGTTGACCTGAACCGCCATGTCGATCTCCGTATCTTTGCACTTTTCTTCGTCGTAGGAAGGCCATGCGGAGACAGAGCAGATGCCTTCAAAGCCGTGCAGTTGCCAGATCTCATCGCAGATATGCGGCGCAAAGGGGCTGAGAAGCTGCAGCAGCGTTCGGAGCTCTGCGGCATTGCAGCCGTTCTCGGACAGTGCCGAGCAGAGCGTCATCAGCGCCGCAAGCGCCGTATTGCCCTTCAGCGCGTCAATGTCCGAGGAAACCTTGCGGATGGTCTTGTGCAGAATTGCCTCGTTCTTCGCCGAATACGCCGTCTCGTGGTCGGTCACAGTCTCCGCAAGGTTCCAGACCTTGTCGAGGAAACGCTTGCAGCCCTTGACCGCATTGGTCGCCCATGTGGCAGCCTTCTCAAAATCCCCGATAAAGATGATGTAGGTGCGCATGGTATCCGCGCCGTATTCGCGGATGACGTCCGTCGGGTTGATGACGTTGCCGCGGGACTTGGACATCTTGATGCCGCCCTCGCCGAGGATCATGCCATGGCTTGTACGTTTGGCATAGGGCTCCTTGGTCGGCACGACGCCGATATCATAGAGGAATTTGTGCCAGAACCGGCTGTAAAGCAGATGCAGCGTGGTATGCTCCATGCCGCCGTTGTACCAGTCGACCGGGCTCCAGTATTCCAGCGCCTCCTTAGACGCCAGCGCCTGGTCGTTGTGGGGATCCATGTAGCGCAGATAATACCAGGAAGATCCGGCCCACTGGGGCATGGTATCCGTCTCCCGCTGCGCGGGGCCGCCGCAGCACGGGCAGGTGGTGTTCACCCATTCGGGGATATTGGCAAGCGGAGAGCGTCCGTCGTCGGTCGGCTCATAGCTTTCGACCTCCGGCAGCAGCAGCGGAAGATCCTTTTCGTCCAGAGGGACGGTACCACACTTCGGGCAGTGCACAATCGGGATCGGCTCGCCCCAATAGCGCTGGCGGGAGAAAACCCAGTCGCGCAGCTTGAAATTGACCTTCGCCTGCCCGGTCTTCTGCTCTTCCAGATAGGCAACAATTGCTTTTTTGGCCTCATCGACGCTCATGCCGTTCAGGAAGCCCGAATTGACCATCACGCCGGTGGCGCAGTCGGTAAAAGCCGCTTGCTCAACATTGCCGCCCTTGACGACCTCGATGATCTCACAGCCGAATTTCTTTGCAAATTCCCAGTCGCGCTCGTCATGGGCCGGCACTGCCATGATCGCACCGGTACCGTAGGAGGCCAGAACATAGTCCGAAATAAATATCGGGATTTCCTTGCCGTTGACGGGATTGATTCCCCTGACGCCGCGGAGCATTACACCGGTCTTTTCCTTGGAAAGCTCGGTGCGCTCAAAATCCGACTTGGAGGCGGCCTCCTGCTGATAAGCCTTTACCTCGTCGGCGTTCTCCAGCCGGTCCATCCACTTGCCAACAAGCGCATGCTCCGGGGAAAGGACCATATACGTTGCGCCGAACAGTGTGTCCGGGCGGGTCGTATAAACCACAATGTCGTCTCCGAGGGTGGAGCCGAAGCGCACCTCCGCACCGGTGGAGCGGCCGATCCAGTTGCGCTGCTGGATCTTCACGCGCTCGATGTAGTCCACGTCCTCCAGATCGTCCAGCAGTCTTTGGGCATACGCCGTGATGCGGAGCATCCACTGGCTCTTTTCCTTGCGCACCACGGGGCTGCCGCAGCGCTCACAGACATTCTCGACAACCTCTTCGTTGGCAAGGACGCACTTGCAGGAGGTGCACCAGTTGACGGGCATTTTTGCCTTATAGGCAAGCCCATGCTTATAAAGCTGGAGGAAAATCCACTGCGTCCACTTGAAGTAGGCCGGATCCGTCGTATTGATCTCACGATCCCAGTCAAAGCTGTATCCCAGCGCCTGAAGCTGGCCCCGAAACACCTTTACATTGTTTGCGGTAACAACCGCAGGGTGAATATGGTTCTTGATGGCATAGTTTTCCGTAGGCAGGCCGAAGGCGTCATAGCCCATGGGGAACAGGACGTTCTCCCCCTGCATCCGGTGCTTTCGGGCAATCACATCCATGGCCGTGTAGGGGCGGGCATGGCCGACATGCAATCCCGCGCCGGAAGGATACGGGAATTCAATCAGAGCATAGAACTTTTTCTTTTCTGAGCCGGTTTCAGCGGCATAGAGCTTTTTGTCGGCCCAGATCTTGTGCCATTTGCTCTCAATGGCAGTAAAATCATACTTCAATTACGCTTCCTCCTCGAAAGAGACCGGAATTTGTACGGCGTCGTTCCAAAGGCGTTCCAGATCATAGAATTCACGGGTCTCATTTGTAAAAACGTGGATCACCAGACAACCGAAATCCAGCAGCACCCATGTGCCGCCGCGGTGTCCCTCCCGGTGCAGAAGCGGTTCCCCCATCTCATCGAGCGCAGCTTCCGCCGCATCGCACAGGGTTTTTACATGGGTATTGGAGGTACCCGTGCAGATCAGAAAGTAGTCTGCGATGCTGGTCACGTCCGTTACCTCCAGCAGACGGATGTCGAGGCCCTTTCTGCCGTCGAGTGCCTTTGCCGCCCGCAGGGCGATCTGTTTCGGTGTATATTGCATATGCCTTCTCCTTCCTGTCAGCCTTCCGGAGTCTCAGGAGGTTCGACCGGCGGAGTCTCGGAGGACGGCTCCGTCGGCTCTGTCGGCTCCGTCGATGACGAAGAATCGGACGATTCCGTCGGTTCCGTCTGATCCGTCGGCGCAGAGGAGTCGGACGGCTCCGTCTGATCCGACGGTTCCGTCTGATCCGTCGGCCCGGTTGTTTCCTCCGGCTCGGTGCTGCTCGTCGGTCTTGTGGTTTCCTCCGGTTCGTCAGAGCCCTGTGAGCCGCCGCTAATGACCTGACGGATATTCAGATCATAGATGGTAAGCGGCTCTTTATTGGGATTAAAGTGCTCGTTGAGGATCTTCAGCGTCGCATTGGGATACAGCTCATAATAGTCGCCGCCGTTCACGCTGACGCCCTCTCCGGGCAGCGTGACGGTATACATCTCGTCAAAATTGCATTTGGTCAGACGCTGTGCAAAATAGATGATATTGCCCAGCGTCAAATCCGTGCGGACATACTCGTAGAAGATCTTTGCATACTCAGGGATTTTGGAAATGGAGATTGTCTCAATGCATTTCTTTGCCAGCGCACGCAGGAAGTCCTGCTGAACCTCAGTGCGGCGGATATCCGCCGTCGCGTAGCCGTAGCGGTAGCGGCACAACTGAATGGCGTGCGCCCCATCGAGCGTCTGCCAGCCCTTGTTCAGGTGGATATACAGCCCCTGCGAAGGATCGTCATAGTTCATATTCATCGGGACCTCGACATAGACACCTCCGACCATGTCGACAATCTTTTCAAAGGCTTCCAGATCGACAAGGACATAGCCGTCCACCCAGATGCCGAAGGTATTGCCGATCTTCTCCTCCAGGGCTTTAATGCCGCGTTCCCCCGTTCCGGCCGAGCCGTAAACGGAATTGATCTTGGGCAGATAATAGTTGCCGTAAATATAGGTATCGCGGGGGATACTCATCAGAGCAACCTCGTTGGTGCCGGTATTCAGATTCGCAACAATGATCGTATCCGTTCGGCCGCCGTCGCCGTCCGTGCCGCAGATCAGAATGTTGAAAATACCGTCGTCCGTATCCGGGATGGTGTCCTCCCCGCCCTGCGGGAGCGTCGATGTGCTACTGTCGGGATCCACGAGAACCTGCGTCTTGTTGGCAGGACGCTTCGACGTGGGCGCCACTGCAGCGCTGCTGTAAAGAATCGACAGGCACATTACGATGGAACCGAGAAACAGGCAGATGGAAAAGGCCAGAAGAATCAGACCCTTTGTCCGTCCGCTCATGCCGGTGTTCTTTCCTTCGTTCGCCTGTGCGCCGCGCGAGGGCGGCATCTGCTCCCCGGAAGTGCGGGGCGCCGTATACCTGTCTTCCTGCCTGCGATCGGGAACACTCCCCCGCCGCTTGCGGCTGCTGTTTCCGAATAGCTTCATATTTCAGACATCCTTTCTCTGTAGTAGTCCAAGGCCGCCTGGGAATTCGGGTCGATGTCCCTGCCGCGCTGCCGGAGCTGTGCGATAGACATCTCCAGTCCCAGAATCATGGCCGCATCCAGACTTGTCTGCGCTGCCTGACGCAGCTTTTCCACGCCCGGAAAATCGCGGTTTGGCTCCATGTAGTCAGCCAGATAGATAATCTTTTCCAGAAGCGTCATATCCGCACGCCCGGTCGTATGCCAATAGATCGCGTTGCAGACCTCAGCGCTTTCCCCAAAAACACGCGCCGCAATCGCCGCGCCGGTCTTGGCGTGCAGCAGTTTCCCGTTTTTTTCTTCAAAACTGTTCCTTATGATACCACATTTTTCGCATAAATTCAACTGGTCCTGCGTATTGAGCGCTTTTGTAATATCATGAAGCATTCCGGCGCGCCGCGCGGCGTCGGCATCCGCGCCGAAACGGAGCGCCAGCTCCTGCGCCGTCCGGCTGCATCCTGCTACGTGTGCAACACGCTTTCTGTCATGCAGGCTCAGACTGACGCCGGCCAGTTCCTCAAAGGGGAGGTTTTTAAGGTTCCGCCCCGTATAGTACAGTCTGCGCCGGCAAATCTCTTCATATACCGGTGCTTCAAGATATTCCTCTCCGAAGCCGAATGCGAGCATTGCGCGAACCGCCGTGGAGGAGTAGGGCAGGAAGTCATTTTCCAGCAGAAGGACCTTCGCATGGCAACTCTCCTGCAGCTTCCGCGCCTGCGCCTGCAGCTCCTGCGCGCTGTCGGCGGAACGGTGCGCAACGACGATCGTCGCCTCTTCGGCAATGCTCTCAGGGGAATTCCATTTGTCAAAGGAAAAAAACATATCCGTCCCCATCAGGAGGAAGAATTCATCCGCCGGATAACGCGCACGAAGGCTGCGGATCGTATCCGAGGTATAGCTTTTTCCTTCCCGCCGAAGCTCCATATCGCTGACACAGGTTCCCAGCAGCTCCATGCAGGCAAGCTGCGTCAGAAGCAGGCGCATTTCGGGGTCCGGAGTATTTGCGCTGAGCGTTTTATGGGGCGGGTTGGCCGCCGGAATGACAAAGAGCTGATCCAGTTCCAGCCTGCGCTGGAATTCCCTGAGCGCCAGAAGATGTCCCTTGTGGGGCGGATTGAAGCTTCCGCCGAAAATACCGATTCTCGCCATGGCTTACTTCTTTCCGTTCCTGCGGTCGATGGCAGCCTGAATGGCGGCCTGACGGAAATACTCATTGCGCTTCTCCCGCATCTCCTTCGCCTGACGGCGGCGCTCCTGCGCACCGCGGCGGACGGGGTTTTCCGCTTTTTTCTTCAGCATGCGGGCAGCGCGGGCTGCCTCCTGCGTTTTCTTCTCGGATTTCTTATAAATAATGAATTTTGAGCCGACCGTCTGGATTCCTTCCGCCCCAAGCGCGGCGCAAAGCTCGTCCGAAGCCTCTCTTGCACTCAGCAGCGCGGCTTCCAGCACACGGCCCTTGACCAGTTCCCTTGCGGCAAGCTGTGTTTTCGCCTCTGCGACCACCTGTTCCGTCACGCCGCCCTTGCCGACCATCAGAGTCGTCTCCAAGGTATTCGCCTGTGCGCGCAGCTCAGCGCGCTGTTTGCTCGTCAGCATCCCATTGCTCCTCTCTGATTCTCTCCGCCAGCAGCGCCAGCGCTCTGGCCCGGTGTGAGATTCTGTTCTTCTGCGCTGCGGGCATCTGCGCAAAGGTGCAGCCCACTTCGGGAACGTAAAACACCGGATCATAACCGAAGCCGTTGTCGCCCTGCGGCTGCCGAAGGATCTCCCCTTCGCAGGCGCCGCGCGCGGTGATCCTTTTTCCGTCCGGCAGCAGCAGCGTGATCACGCTGACAAAACGCGCCCTCCGGTTTTCCTCATGCTCCATATTGCGCAGCAGAAGCTGCAGCCGTTCGCGGTCCGTCCGGTATTCCGGGCCGCCGTAACGCGCGGAATGGACCCCCGGCGCGCCGCCGAGCGCATCGACCATCAGTCCGGAGTCATCCGCAACCGTGGCAAAGCCGCAGGCGCGCAGCGTCGCGGACGCCTTGATCATGGAATTCTCCTCGAAGGTTTCTCCGTTTTCCTCCGGCTCAACATGCAGGCCGATATCCTTTTGAGCGCAGACCTCAAAGCCCAGCCCGGAAAGGATTGCACGCAATTCCTCTACTTTGTGGGCATTGTTGCTCGCAACAATCAGCTTCATTCCAGCGCCCCCAGACAGCGGCGCTGCATCTGCGTCAGAACGGCGTTCCCCTTCCGGCAAAGCGCAACCAGCTTTCGCTGCTCTTCCAGCGTAAAGGGACGGCCCTCGCCTGTGGCCTGCAGTTCGATGATGTCCCCCTCCGCGGTCATAACGCAGTTGAGATCGACCATCGCGCGGGAGTCTTCCTCATAGCACAGATCCAGCATCGCCTCATTGCGGACAATGCCGGCGGAAATACCGGAAACATAGGTCCGCAGCGGCATCCTGCTGATCCTCCCCTGCTCCAGCAGCTTCCGGCAGGCCAGCGCCAGCGCGATAAAGCCGCCGGTCACGGAGGCCGTGCGTGTGCCGCCGTCGCCCTGCAACACATCGCAGTCAATGGTAACCGTCCGGGAGCCCAAGGCTTCCAGATCCGTCGCGCTGCGCAGACTGCGGCCGATCAGGCGCTGAATCTCAGCGCTGCGGCCGGAGAGCCTCAGCTTTGAGATGTCACGCTTGCTGCGCTCCCGGTTGGCGCGCGGCAGCATGGAATACTCCGCCGTCACCCAGCCGCCGCTGGTCACATGGGGCGGGACACGCTCCTCCACCGATGCGTTGCAAAGCACCATGGTATCTCCGACTTCGATCAGGCAGCTTCCCTCCGCAAATTTGGAAAAGCCGAGGGTCGCCTGTACTTTCCGCATTTCGTCCGCCGCTCTGCCGTCCGTTCTCATAATATCTCCTCCTCAGATCAGTGCGTCGATAAAAGCCCTTGCGTCGAAGGGCATCAAATCGTCAATTTGCTCTCCAACACCGATATATTTTACGGGGATCTGCAGCGTATCCGCCACCGCAACGACAATGCCGCCCTTGGCGGTTCCGTCGAGCTTCGTCAGGGCAATGGCGGTCACGCCCGCAATCTCCTTAAACTGTCTGGCCTGCAGCAGACCGTTCTGGCCGGTCGTACCGTCCAGCACCAGAAGCACCTCTTTGTCCGCCTCCGGCAGCTCACGGCCGATGATACGGCTGATCTTCCCCAGTTCATTCATAAGATTTGCCTTGTTGTGCAGCCGCCCGGCGGTATCGCAGAGGATCACGTCCGTACCTCTGGCCTTCGCGGCGGAAATTGCGTCAAAAACCACGGAGGCGGGGTCGGCTCCCTCATGCTGGCGGACGATGTCCACACCTGAGCGGTTCGCCCAGATCTCAAGCTGGTCGGCCGCAGCGGCGCGGAAGGTGTCCGCCGCGCACAGCAGTACCTTCTTCCCCTGCGAGGAAAGCGAGTGTGCAAGCTTGCCTATGGTCGTCGTCTTGCCGACACCGTTGACGCCGATTACAAGGACGACAGACGGACGGGTGTTCAGGCAGAGCGCCGTATCGCCTACGTTCAGCATATCCACAAGGATGTCCTTCAGCGCAGTGCGGATTTCTTCCGCGTCGCGCAGCTTTTCTTCCCTGACGCGCTGGCGGAGCAGCTCGACCGCCTTGCAGGAGGTTTCCACGCCCATATCGGCGAGGATCATACTCTCCTCCAGTTCCTCATAAAACTCGTCGTTTGCGCCTGAAAAGCCGGAGAAGATGCCGCCGAAGGTGGACGCCATGGCGGTTCTGGTCTTTTTCAGGCCGTTTTTGATTTTTTCAAAAAAGCCCATCATTTATTCCTCCGTAATGATTCCGAGACTCTGCTCCATCTCGTTCAGATCCAGATGCAGAATCTTGGAAATGCCCTGTTCCTGCATGGTCACGCCGTACAGCACGTCCGCTTCCTCCATGGTGCCGCGGCGGTGCGTGATGACGATAAACTGCGTGTTTCCGCTGAAGCCGCGCAGATAAGTGGCAAAACGCTCTACGTTCCGGTCGTCCAGGGCGGCGTCGATCTCGTCCAGCATACAGAAAGGCGTCGGCCTTACCTTTAGAATCGCGAAATACAGCGCAATGGCGACAAATGCCTTTTCACCTCCGGAAAGGAGCGTGATGGTCTTGAGCTGCTTTCCGGGCGGCTGCACGCGGATCTCAATGCCGCAGGTCAGCGGCTCGGAGGGTTCCTCCAGCTCCAGCGACGCCTTGCCGCCGCCGAACATCTCCGTAAAAGTCTGCCCGAAATAGGTGTTGATCTTTCCGAATTCGGTCGTGAAGATTTCCGTCATCTGTTTCGTGATATCCTGGATGATCCCTTCCAGATCGCGCTTGGAGATCAGAACGTCATCCCGCTGGCCCGCAAGGTACTCATAGCGCTCGTTGACACGGGCATATTCCTCGATTGCGCCGAGGTTCAGCGTGCCGAGGGCGGAGATTTTCCGTTTCAGCTCCGAAACGCGCTTGGAGGCGGCTGCGACACTTTCTATTTCCGCCGCCGCCTGCGGCGCAGTCGTGCGCGTCAGCTCATAGCTTTCCCAGAGCCGGTCGATGATCTGCTTTTCCTCCATCTCCGCGGAGGCTTTCTTTGCTTCCAGCCGGGCGCTCTCCCGCTCCATATTCAGAATGTCGCGGTTTTTGCTCTGGGCGTCCTTTTCCGCCGCCGTTTTTCTGGCCTCGACCTGCCTGCGCTCTTCCAGCGCCGTTTTCAGGGCGCTGCGCTGCGTCTCGGCGGAGGCCGTCTGATCCGCAAGCATGTCCTCGCGCTCTTTGATCTGCTGCGCGATGCCCGCAAGCTCGGAAGTGTAGCTCTCGATCAGCGCCAGTTTCTGCGTGCGGTCTCCGCGCATCGCCTGCTCCAGTTCCTGCAGGCGCCGGATGGAGTCCTGCGCCGTTGTCTTTTCCGCGTCCAGCGAAGCGGCCTGCATACGGATGGAAGTCAGCCGTTCGGTAAGCCGGCTGCTCTGTTCCGCCGCAATATTTTGACCGTCCGAGAGGACGGAAAGTTCCCGGTCGGCGGCAATCATTTTCTGTTCCAGCTCGGAAATTCTGGCATCCAGGTTTGTTTTTCTCTCCTGATCGGCTTTGCTTCTTGCATCCAACGCGTCCAATTCCCCCTGCGTGGAGGAAATCGTATCGCTGATTGCGCCGAGAAGGACGGCATACTGCTTTTCCTCTCCCTGTAAACGCAGCACCTCATCCTCAGCCTCGCGCAGGCGGCCTTCCTCGGCGGAAAGCTCAAATTCCACCTGCTGCACCTGCCGGCCGGCTTCGTTGAAATCTGCCCGGAGCGCGGAGAGCTTTTCCGTCAACTCGTCCCTGCTCCGTTTCAGCCGCTCGATCTCGTTGGCTCTGGACAGGATGCCGGCATTGCGCGACACGGAGCCGCCTGTCATGGAGCCGCCCGCATTGATCACCTGTCCGTCCAGTGTGACGATGCGGAAACGGTGGCCGAAGCGTCCGGCCATGGAGATTGCCGCATCCATGTCCTGCACGACAACGGTCCTGCCCAGCAGGCTGCTGATCACGCTCTGATATTTTTTGTCGCACTGCACCAGCTCGGAGGCGATCCCGACAAAGCCGCGCGACGCGGAAACGCCCTCCTCGTTCAGCGGGCGTGGACGAATTACGCTGACAGGCAAAAAGGTAGCGCGCCCTCCGTCCGTCCGTTTCAGATAACTGATCGCCGCTTTCGCCGCCTGTTCATCCGTTACGACGATCTGCTGCATGGCGCTTCCGAGTGCAATCTCAATCGCAACCGCATACTCGTCGGCGACCCGGATGAGCTTGGAAACCGGTCCCTCGACGCCGCGCAGAGTCCCGCGCTTTCCCTCCTGCATCACCATGCGGACGGCCTTCGAGAAGCCCTCGTATTCGCGCTCCATCTCTTCAAAGACCTTCAGCTTTGCAGCGGCCGCGTCCAGCGATGCGGCAACGTCGTTCGTCTGTTTTTGGAGCTGATCTCTGCGCTGTATGCGCGTTTTTGCACGAAGGCGATAGCCCTCAATGGTGTTCTTTGCCGCCGTGGCTTCCTCGCGCGCCTGCGCAAGCGCGGTCCGGCACTCCTGCAGCTGTGCCTTGGTCTGCTCACAGCGCGCGGAGGCCGCCGAGAAATCCTCCTGTGCCTGCCTGCGTCTTTCGTCATTCAGGCGGATGGAGTCCGTCAGCGCCGCAAGGTCGGCCTGACGGCCGGACAGCTCTGCCCTGCGCTGTTCCTGCTCGCCGCGCAGGGTCAGATAGCGCTTTGTGATCCCGTCGGCGGAATCGGCCAGGCGCTTGCCCTCCGCTTCCGCATCGCTGAGGGCCTGATCAGCGGCCTGCCGTTCATCGGAAATCTCCGCAATGCGGCCCTCCAGCGAGCGAATTTGCTCCGCAATGCCGCCGGTACGGCTCTCCTGTTCAGAAAGCTCCTGCTCCACCCGCTGGATATTGGCTTTCGTGTTTTCACTGTTGGTCTGCAGAACGGCGATCTCACCACGCAGGCTCTGCGCCTGTGCTTCAATCGCGCTGATCGCTTCGCGGAGCTGGTCTGTCTGCATATCGCGGTTGTGAAGGTCAAAGGTCAGCGTCTCTGAGGTCACGTAAAGCTGATCGAGCGCTTCATGTTCACGCTGCAGGATAAAAACGGCGGAATTGTAATCCTCCTCCGCTTTTCTGGCCGTGGCGCTGAGTCGCTCCAGATTCTGCAAAAACAGCGCCACCTCCACTCCCTTGAGCTCCTCGCGAAGGCTCAGATATTTCTGCGCCTTTTCTGCCTGCTCCCTGAGGGGCCCGACCTGCAGTTCCAGCTCAGAGATCTTGTCCCCGATACGCAGAAGGTTTTCCTGCGTGGAAGCCAGCCGCCGCTCGGTCTCCTCCTTGCGGTGACGGTATTTGGAAATGCCCGCCGCTTCTTCAAAGATTTCGCGGCGATCCGTACTTTTCAGGGAAAGAATCTCATCAATGCGGCCCTGACTGATATTGGAATAGCCCTCACGGCCGAGGCCGGTATCCATGAACAGCTCGTTGATGTCGCGCAGGCGGACACTCTGCCTGTTGATGTAGTATTCGCTCTCGCCGGAGCGGTAATACCGGCGGGTGATCATCAGCTCGTCGGCGTCGTAGCGCAGCTTGCGATCGGAATTGTCGAGCAGCAGCGTCGCTTCCGCAAAGCCCACGGGGCCGCGCTTCTGGGTCCCGCCGAAGATGACGTCCTCCATTTTCTGCCCGCGCAGAGAACGGGAATTCTGCTCGCCCATGACCCAGCGGATGGCGTCGGAAATATTTGATTTTCCGCTTCCGTTCGGGCCGACGATTGCTGTGATGTCGTGGCCAAAGGTAACGGTTGTTTTATCCGGAAAGGACTTGAAGCCCTGAATCTCAAGCTGTTTCAGATACATCGGCACAATACTCCTATTGTATTATCAATTTATGAGTTTACCACATATTGTGTCAAAAAGCAAGACGCCAGCGCGATTCCGGA
>CAJMQR010000016.1 GCA_905215665.1 uncultured bacterium
ATCGAAGCCGCGCTTGATCTGCCGCCGGAGGAGCCGAAGGAACTGGCGCAGCACAAAGAGGAACGGCCGATTCCGGTCACCCACGACGCGCCGAAACCGAAAACGGGGATCAGACAGTGATGAATTTACAGAAAACCGAATTTGTCAAATCTGCGGCGCAGCCCAACGCGTTTCCGCAGGACGGCCTGCCGCAGATTGCTTTTGCGGGCAAATCCAACGTCGGAAAATCCTCGGTTCTCAACTGCGTTTTACAGCGGAAAAATTTTGCCCGCGTCGGGCAGACGCCGGGCAAAACCATCCATATCAATTTTTTCAAGGTTGACAGCCGGGCGTATTTTGTCGATCTGCCGGGCTACGGCTATGCAAAGGTTTCCAATTCGGAAAAGGAACGCTGGGGCAAGCTCACGGAATCCTACTTTGCTGCCCCGGAGCGTATCACGCTTGGTGTGATGATTGTGGACGCCCGGCACAAGCCGACGGCGCTGGACTGCGTCATGGCGGAGCTGTTCCGCAGCACGGGCCGGCCGTTCCTTGTGGTTGCCAATAAGCTCGACAAGCTCAAAAAAAGCGAGATTGAGCTGAATATGGCATGCATCCGCCAGACGCTGGAACTGACGGCCGACGTTCCTCTGCTGCCCTTTTCCGCGGAGAAGGGCACAGGACGGGACGCGCTGGTCAGCGCGATTTCCCGCGCCGTGGAGGAATGAAGCCTCAAATCCCGCAGGCGCTCAGCGGCTGCGGGATTTGAGGCTTCATACGTCTGTTCAGATGATATTCCATTAGATCAGCTTATGCCTGCTATTTGATTTTTGTGTTTTACTTATTATACCTCCGTGGCTATAATAAACAGGTTGAGAAAACGACTTGAATCGGAGGAAATTCAAAATGGCAAACTGTGCGATTGTAGGCATCAACTGGGGCGACGAGGGCAAGGGCCGGATGGTCGACTACCTGACGGATAAATTCGACGTCGTCGTGCGCTATCAGGGCGGCGGAAACGCCGGGCATACCGTCGTGAATGACAGGGGAAAATTTGCACTGCATCTGCTGCCCTCCGGCATATTCAGAAGCGGTGTGGTCAATATTCTGGGGAACGGCGTCGCGCTGGATTGTGAAAATCTGCTGCACGAGATGGATACCATCCGCGCTGCCGGTGTGGAAATCACGCCGGAAAACCTGAAGATCAGCGAGCGTGCGTCGCTGCTGCTGCCCTGGCACCGTGAGCTGGACGCGCTCGAGGAAGCCCGCCTGAAGGATAAGAAGTACGGCTCCACCAGGCAGGGAATCGCTCCGTTTTACGGCGATAAGTACCAGAAAAAGACCGTGCAGGCAGGCGAACTGCTCTATCCGGAGCGCCTGAAGGAGCATTTGGCGGATCTCCTGGAGTGGAAGAATCTGACTCTGACAAAGGTCTACGGCGCGAAGGCATACACCATGGACGACCTGATGACATGGGTGGAGAACTACGCCGAGGCGGTCAAACCCTACATCACGAACACCACGCACCTGCTGCGCGCAGCGCAGGCGGAGGGCAAGTCCATCCTCTTTGAAGCGCAGCTCGGCGCGCTGCGCGACCTGGACTACGGCATCTATCCCTATACAACATCCTCGAATGCCATCGCGGCCTTTGCGCCGGTCGGCTCCGGCCTGCCGACGGCAAAGCTCGATGAGGTCGTCGGCGTGGTGAAGGCGTATTCCTCCTGCGTGGGCGAAGGCCCCTTTGTCTGCGAATGGTTCGGTGACGAGGCGCAGGGCCTGCGCGACGCAGGAGACGAGTACGGCGCAAAGACCGGCCGTCCGCGCCGTGTCGGCCCGATCGACCTTGTGGCGACGCGCTATGGCGTCGAGGTGCAGGGTGCGACCACAATCGCGCTGACCAAGCTGGACGTACTGAGTTATCTGGACAGAATTCCCATCTGTGCCCGCTATGAGATCGGCGGCGAGCAGACGGACGAATTCCCCTTCCCGGTACTTTTGAAGGACGCAAAGCCTGTTGTGGAATACATGGACGGCTGGAACTGCGACATCTCCGGCGCGCGTACCTGGCAGGATCTTCCCGAGGCCGCACGGCGCTATGTTGAATATGTCGAGCAGGCGATCGGCTGCCACATCGGTTACGTATCCGTCGGCGCGGAGCGTGAAAGCCTGATCCTGCGCTAGAACAGGAAAAGGAAACGGATAACCCTAAAATGTTGAAAACCTTCTATATGTACCAAAAACAGCATAAAGGAGCTTTTTCATGAGCAAGGATCGTTATGAATCCCCGCTGGCGTCCCGCTACGCCTCGGAATACATGCTGCATCTGTTTTCACAGGAGATGCGCATTCAAACATGGCGCCGCCTCTGGACGGAGCTGGCGCGTGCCGAACATGAGCTTGGCCTGCCGGTTACGGCGGAGCAGGTCGCGGAGCTTGAGGCGCATATCGGGGACATCGACTTTGAGCTTGCCGCCCGCCGGGAGCGCGAGGTGCGCCATGACGTTATGGCGCACGTCTACGCCTTCGGCAAGGCAGCGCCGGGCGCGGCCGGAATTCTACACCTCGGTGCGACAAGCTGCTATGTGACGGACAATGCCGATCTCATCTTATACCGCGACGCTCTGCGCCATCTTCGCGGCGAGCTTCTGCGCGCGCTGGCGAATCTCGCGCGTTTTGCGCAGCGCTACGCCGCCACGCCCACGCTCGGCTATACCCATTATCAGCCGGCCCAGCCGGTGACGGTAGGGAAGCGCGCGACGCTTTGGATGCAGGATTTTCTGTCGGATTTGGAAGAATTGGATTTTGTGCTGGATTCCCTGCGCTTTCTCGGCTGCCGCGGCACGACCGGCACCGAGGCCAGCTTTATGGATCTGTTCGAGGGTGACGGTGCGAAAATCGACGAGATGAACCGCCGCATCGCGGAAAAGTTCGGCTTTGCGGCCTGCTATTCCGTCTGCGGCCAGACCTATCCGCGCAAAACGGACAGCCGGATTCTGAATTGCCTCAGCTCCATCGCGCAGAGCGCCTACCGAATGGCCCAGGACATCCGCCTTTTGCAGCACGACCGCCAGCTCGAGGAGCCCTTTGAGGACAGCCAGATCGGCTCGTCGGCCATGGCCTACAAGCGCAATCCCATGCGCTGTGAGCGCATCTGCTCGTTAAGCCGCTGTTTGATGGCGGACGCCGCCAATGCATCGATGACGGCTTCCGCTCAGTGGCTGGAGCGGACGCTGGACGACTCCGCGAACCGGCGCATTTCTCTTCCGGAGGGCTTCCTGTGCGCCGACGCCGTGCTGCGGCTGGTGCAGAACGTTACGAACGGCCTGCGCGTCAACGAGAAGATCGTAGACCGGGCGGTGCGGGAGTATCTGCCCTTCCTTGCAACGGAGAATCTTCTGATGGAGGCGGTCAAGCGCGGCGGCGACCGGCAGGAGCTGCACGAGCGCATCCGCAGACACTCCATGGCGGCCACGGCGCGGATGAAGGAAGGCGAGCCCTGCGATCTTCTCGACCGTCTGGCAGGCGACCCCGCCTTTGGCATGTCGCGGGCGGAGCTCGACGCGGCGATGGAGCCCTCGCTCTACACGGGCCGCTGCGCACAGCAGGTTGAACGCTTCCTTGCGGAATGCGCGCCGCTGCTTTCCGGTCTGGGCGCGGCTGACGGTGAGATCGTGCTGTGAATACGTCGGATACTTCAAAGCGGCGGCTTTTTGCCGCCGCTTTTCGCAAAGTAAAAATGAAAAAAGTTCGTGCAATCATCAAGAAAATATGATATACTAAAACAGATACGAAACGAAGAGGGATTGCATGGAAGAACCGAGCTATCACCTGACGGGTGTGATCAAGACGCGGGATGAGCTTCCGGCGGACTTTGACGGCCCGCTGGATGTGATTCTGCTTTTGTTGAGCAAAAACAAAATAGAAATTCAGGATGTCAGCATCACCTCCATTCTTGAGCAGTATCTTGCCTATCTGGATGAGAGAAAAAGACTGGATATGGAGATCGCCAGCGAGTTTATCGCCATGGCGTCCTACCTGATGCTGATTAAAACAAAAATGCTTCTTTCCGCGGCGGAGAGGGAGGAAGCCATCAGTGAGATGGAACTCCTGATTCGCTCTCTGGAGGAGCGCCAGCGCGCCGAAGCCTATGAGCAGATCCGCACGGCTGTCGGTTTTCTTGAGCCGCGCAATGACATCGGCCGGGCGATCTTTACCAAGCAGCCGGAACCGCTGCAGGCCGACCCGACCTACCGCTACCGGCATGAAAAAGAGGATCTGCTGCGCGCCTTTGCCGCAATCGCGGAGCGAAGCGAGCGCAGGCTTCCGCCGCCGGTATCGAATTTTACAGGCATTGTAGGCGCGGAACCCTATCCCGTGACCAAAAAAGCAGCGCAGGTGCTGAAAAAGCTTCTGATGCGCGGTGTGGAGAAATTCCGCAACCTGTTTCGCGGCAGCCGTTCGCGCAGTGAGATCGTCGCGACCTTCCTTGCGGTGCTGGAACTGTGCCGTGTCCACAGCGTAGTTGTGGAGGATGGGGAGGCGGACGATGCCAATATCCGCTTCTGCAAGATGCCGGAAGAAGAAATGGAGGCTTTAGATGCAACAGGCGGAACTTGAACGGGTGATCGAGGCAATCCTGTTTGCGGCGGGCGAACCGGTGGAGACCGAGCGCCTGTCGAAAGCCCTGGAATGTGATCCCGACGAGATCGAAGCGGCGGCACGGGCTTTGATGGACAGGCTGGCCTTTGAACGCCGCGGAATCCGGATCGTCCATCTGGGAAACTCCTATCAGATGTGTTCCTCGGGAGAGATGGCGGAGTATATTACCAAAACGCTCGAGACCCGAAAACCGCCCAAGCTTTCCGCCTCTCAGCTTGAGACACTGACGGTCATCGCCTATTACCAGCCGGCGACCAAAGCCTACGTCGAGCAGATCCGCGGGGTGGACAGCTCCTATTCCGTCTCCGCGCTGCTCAACAAGCAGCTTATTGAGGAATGCGGCAGGCTGAACGTCCCCGGGCGGCCGATTCTTTACCGCACAACGGCGGACTTTTTAAGGACGTTCGGGCTTGAGAGCCTGGAAGATCTGCCGGAAATTGAAAAAATGCAGTTTTCCAAGCGCGAAATCACACAAAAGGAAGGTACGGAAAATGAGTCAGAACATCAATGAACTGCTGGGCGCGTCCATGTCCAAGGTCCGCGAGATGGTCGATGCCAACACCGTGGTCGGCTCGCCGATTCAGCTTGAAGAGGGAATCACTCTGATTCCGATCTCCAAGATTTCCTTCGGGCTTGCTTCCGGCGGATCGGACATCCCGAATAAAGCAGCCAATCCTGCCTTTGGCGGCGGCGCCGGCTGCGGCGTAAAGATCATTCCGGTGGCTTTTCTGGTGCTGCAGGGCGGCCGCGTGCGCATGCTCCCCATTGCCGAACCGGCGAGCAACGCCGTGGAGCGTATGGTGGAACAGCTTCCCGTGCTGATCGACAAAATTTCGGATCTTGTGCAGGGACACAATTTGGAAACTGACGATATTTGACAGGTATTGTATACCTCACCCCTGCGAATACTGCTCAGGGTGATGTTTGATGTTTCGGCGTTTTACCGGGACGGCAGCCGCGCTTGCTGCTGCCGTCCTTTTATCTCTGAGCTGCTTTGCGGCGCCTGCCACCTGCGCGCGCTCCATGATTCTGATGGATGCGGACACCGGCGCTATCCTGCTGGAAAAGGACTGCGATCGTCCCTCCCTCATTGCCAGTACGACAAAGATCATGACGGCACTGGTGGTTGTGGAGCGCTGCGAGCTGGACAGGAGCGTTACGATTCCGCCGGAAGCTACCGGGATCGAAGGCTCCTCCATGTATCTGAAACCCGGCGAGGAACTGACGGTGCGTGAACTGCTGTACGGGTTGATGCTCCATTCCGGTAATGACGCCGCCGTTGCGCTTGCGCTGGCCTGTGGGGGTAGCGTGGAGCGTTTTGTCTCTTGGATGAACGACACGGCGCGCCGTCTTGAGCTGTGCAACACACATTTTGCCAATCCGAACGGGCTGGATGACGACGGGAACTACTCCACCGCGCGGGATCTCGCGGAGATGACCCGTTACGCGATGAAGAATCCGGACTTTCTGCAGATTGTTTCCACGCGTTCCATCCGCGTTGGGTGCCGCTGTCTGACGAATCATAACAAGCTGCTCTGGTCTCTGGAGGGCGCCCTCGGCGTCAAGACGGGCTATACCAGAGCGGCGGGCAGAATTCTGGTCAGCGCCGCGCAGCGGGGCGGTCGCCAGCTGATCGCGGTGACGCTGAATGACGGAAACGACTGGCGCGACCACGCCGCGCTTTATGAGTACGGTTTCTCGCAGTATGAAATGTCTACGGCGATCCACAGGGGTGACTGTGTCGCCGCTTTGGATTTGCTGGACGGAACGCAGGCCGCGCTGAGGGCGGGAGAGGATTTTTCCTGCATGCTCGGCGCGGCGGAGACGGTGCGCGTCAGGCTTCTATATCCGCTCTATGCTTTTGCGCAGGGCGCGCCAGGAACGCCCGCGGGCGTCGGCGCCGTTTATTTGGGCCAGACCTGTATCGGAACCGTCCCGCTTCTGTGGGGAGAACAGGAATGAAGGAAAGAGTACAGAAAATTTTGTCCGCCCATGGCTTGGCTTCCCGCAGGACGGCGGAGCAGTGGATCCTGCAGGGACGCGTCTGCGTGAACGGTGAGGTCTGTACCCTCGGGATGACCGCAGATACGGAACTGGATCTGATCGAATTGGACGGGAGACCTCTCCCGTCTCCTCCGGAGAAGAAATACCTCATGCTCAATAAGCCACGGGGTTGCGTAACGACGCTGAAGGATGAGAAGGGAAGAAAGACGGCGGCCTCGCTGGTCAACTGCGGCTGCCGGGTTTATCCGGTCGGGCGTCTGGACTTCGATTCCGAGGGACTGCTGCTGTTCACAAACGACGGCGCGCTGGCCGACCGTCTGATGCATCCCCGCGCCGGGGTTCGCAAGACCTACGAGGTCAGCGTGGAGGGCGACTGGAAGAACGGAGAAATGCTGCTTGCGCGACCCATCGTGCTGGATGGCCGCCGTATTTCTCCGCCGGAGGTGCGTTTGCTGCGCGCGCAGGGGCGGCGCGCGGTGTTTGAGATTGTCATTCATGAGGGGCGCAACCGCCAGATCCGGAGAATGTGCGCCGCGGCCGGACTTGCCGTGCTGCGTTTGTGCAGGACGGGGGAAGGAAAACTTACCCTGGGCGAACTGCCCTCCGGCAAGTGGAGATATTTAACGGAAGCCGAAATCCGGATGCTGAATGGGGAATGAATCTATGACTGCCGATATTCTATCCTGTATACATAACAAAATGAACACCTTTTCCAAGGGGCAGAAGCGCATCGCCGCGTATATTCTGGAGTCTTATGACAAGGCCGCTTTTCTGACGGCGGGAGCCCTTGGAAAGACGGTCAGGGTTTCGGAATCCACCGTGGTGCGCTTCGCCGCCGAGCTTGGCTATGACGGCTATCCCGCCATGCAGAAGGCGCTGCAGGAGATGGTTCTCAACCGCCTGACGGCCGTTCAGCGGATAGAAGTAGCGAGTGAGCGCATGGGCGCACAGGACATTGTCTCGACGATTTTGCAGTCCGACATGGAAAAGCTGCGCACCACGCAGGAAAGGATCGACCGCAGGGCCTTTTCCGGCGCGGTGGAGGCTCTGCTCTCGGCGCGGAGAATCTATATTCTGGGTGTCCGTTCCTCCTCTGCGCTGGCCATTTTCCTTGGATATTATCTGGACTACATGTTTGATGACGTACGGGTGATCACAGCCTCTGCCGAGAGCGAGGTGTTTGAGAAAATCATCCGCATTACGCCGCAGGATACCGTTGTGGGCATCAGCTTCCCGCGTTACTCCACCGCAACCTGCAAGGCTTTGCAGTACTGCGCAAGCGCCGGCGCGCAGGTGATTGCGCTGACCGACTGCGAGGCATCCCCGATCGCACCGAGTGCGAAATATCTGCTGACGGCCAAGAGCGACATGGTGTCGCTTGTGGACTCCATGGTGGCGCCGATGAGCCTGATCAACGCGCTGCTCGTCGCGGTTGCTTCCCGAAGAAAGCAGGAGGTTACGGAAACCTTTGACAATCTGGAAAAGGTGTGGGACCGTTATGACGTCTATGAAAAAGTTGACGGCTGATGTGATTGTCATCGGCGGGGGAGCCGCCGGAATGTTTTCCGCGATCCATGCCGCACGCCGTGGCCTGCGTGTCCTGCTTCTGGAGAAAAACGCCGGCTGCGGAAAGAAGCTTCTCATCACCGGAAAGGGAAGATGTAATGTTACAAATGCATGTACGCCGGAAGAGGTTCTGAAAAACGTCCCCCGAAACGGCCGCTTTTTGTACAGCAGCGTCTTTGCCTTTCCGCCGGAGCGTACAATGCAGTTCTTTGAAACGTATGGCTGCCCTCTGAAGACCGAGCGGGGGAAGCGCGTGTTCCCGGTGTCCGACCGTTCCGCGGACGTGCTTGCGGCGCTGACGCGGGCGATGAAGCAGGCCGGAGTGCAGCGCAGGCAGGGCACTGCGGAAAGGCTGCTTCTGGATAACGGCCGGATCTGCGGCGTTGCGGACGGCACACAGCTCCTTTCCTGCGGCGCGGTGATTCTCTGCACGGGCGGCGTTTCCTATCCCCTGACCGGCTCCACGGGAGACGGCTACCGCATGGCGGCGGCGCTCGGACATACCGTCCTGCCGCCCGTAGGTTCGCTTGTGCCGCTCGTCTGCGACGGCGGCGACTGCGCCGAAATGCAGGGGCTTTCCCTGCGCAATACGGCGTTCCGGCTTCTGGATGCGAAGGGGAAAACCGTATATTCCGACTTTGGAGAGCTGCTGTTCACGCATTTTGGACTGTCCGGCCCGATGGCGCTTTCCGCCTCCGCGCATATGAAGGCGGGGGAGCGGTACAGGGTTCTGCTCGATCTCAAGCCGGCGCTTGAGGATGCGGCGCTGGACGCCCGTTTCCTGAGAGACTTCGAGAAGTACAGCAACCGCAGCATGGAAAATGCGCTCGCGGATCTCTATCCTCATTCCATGATTCCCGTCATTCTGCGGCGCACCGGCATCGATCCGCTGATGCGGGCGAATGTCCTGACGAAATCGCAGCGCCATGCGCTCTTGGAGGAGACAAAGCGCTTTTGCATTTCCGTGCGGGGAACCAGGCCGGTGGAAGAAGCCATCGTCACCAGAGGCGGTGTGGAGGTCCGGCAGATCGATCCCAGGACCATGCAGTCCAGACTCGTCCCGGGCCTGTTTTTCGCCGGCGAGATCATTGACTGCGACGCATATACCGGCGGCTTTAATTTGCAGATCGCGTGGTCCACAGCCCATGCTGCGGCGGAAGGCTGCGCGGCGCTGCTGCAGCAGGAAAAGAATTGCGCGACGCGGCCGGCCGGTGATTGACAAATGGCGGTTTTTCGGCTAAAATAGAAAAAGTTTTGATTGATTTGGAGCATGCAATGAGCGTGAAATATTTCAGCGTTGCCATTGACGGCCCGGCCGGCGCCGGAAAAAGCACCATGGCCCGGCGTGCGGCGCAGGCGCTTGGATTTGTATACGTGGATACCGGCGCAATCTACCGTGCGGTCGGCTATGCCGCTTTGCGGGCGGGCGCGGATCCGCGCGACGCCGATGCCGTTGGAGAACTTCTGCCGGGAATGCAGATGCGACTGGACTGGACAGCCGACGGCGTTCAGCATGTTCTTCTGAACGGTGAGGATCTGACTGCGCTGCTCCGTAAGCCGGAGGTTTCCGATGCGGCGTCTCTGGTGTCCGCGCAGCCTGCGGTGCGGCGCTTTCTGCTCGATACGCAGCGCAACGTCGCAAAGACGCACAACGTCATTATGGACGGACGGGACATCGGTACCGTGGTTCTGCCGGAGGCGGACGTCAAGATTTTTCTCTCCGCTTCTGCGGAGGTGCGCGCCCGCCGGCGCTGGCTGGAATTGCAGGCTGCCGGCCGCGCCGACACATATGAAGAGGTTCTTCGCGACCTGAACGAACGGGACTACCGGGATACGCACCGTGAGATTGCTCCGCTGGCCTGCGCGGCCGATGCGGTCAGTCTTGATACCTCCTCGCTTTCGCCGGAGGAATGTGTCGGGGAGATTTTGAGAATCATCCGGGAGAAGACGGGGAAATGAAGAAGTTTTCACAGCGTTTTTACCATTTCATTTTTTATCCGGCGCGGATCATTTTTGCGCTGAAGCATCCGGTTCTGAGGATTCACGGGAAGGAAAACATCCCACAGGAACCTGCAATTCTCTGCTGCAACCACAGCGCCTTTTCCGACCCGATCTGGGTGGTCTTTGCGGCGCATCCGAAGCGCATTTTCCGAATTATGGCAAAGAAGGAACTCTTTGACATTCCGGTGCTTGGGTGGCTGATCACCAAGGTGGGGGCTTTCCCGGTTGACCGTCAGATCAGCGACATCAACGCGGTGAAAACCGCCATGCAGATTCTCAAAAGCGGAGACAAGCTGCTGATCTTCCCGGAGGGGACGCGTATCCGCAACGGCAAGGAATCGCATCCGCACGGCGGCGCGGTGATGATCGCGGCCCGTATGGGAGTTCCGATCGTGCCGGTGTATCTCTCGACCGACAAGCGTTTCTGGCGGCCGCTTGACGTTGTGTTTGGAGAGCCTTATTATCCCAGCCCCTCTGAGCGGCGTGTCAGCAATGAAGAGCTGGAGACCCTCTCCGCCGAAATGATGTCGAAGATCTATAAACTGGGGGAAGCACTGTGAAAATCCGCGTAGCCGCAACGGCGGGCTTCTGCTACGGCGTGAAACGCGCAGTCGATCTGGTGGAGCAGACGATCCAAACGGGAAAACCGGTGGTGACCCTTGGCCCGATCGCCCACAACCGCCATCTTGTGAAGCATTTTGAAGAGCTTGGCGTCACCGTCGTGTCGGACTCCTCGCAGATTCCGGAAGGCAGTGCCGTTGTGATCCGTTCTCACGGCATTCCGCGGCAGACCTATGAGTCCCTGCGGAGCCGCGGGCTGGAAATCGTCGATGCGACCTGTCCTTCCGTCAAGCGCATCCACCATATTGTGGAAAAAGCGGAACGGGAGGGAAGACATCCCGTTATCATCGGGACGCCGTCACATCCAGAGGTCATTGCCATTGCCGGCTGGTGCAGCCAACCGCTGGTTTTTCCGGATGCCGCTTCTTTCCAGAACTGGCTGGATTCTGCACCGGAGAACTGCAAATTGCCTCTGACGATGGTGTCACAGACGACCAGTACGAAATTTTTATGGGAATCTTGCAAGAAAATCGCAAAAAAAGTGTGTACAAATTGCGAAATCTTTGATACAATATGCAAAGCGACTGAGAATCGGCAAACCGAGGCTGCGGAGCTTTCGTCCGGCTGTGACGCGATGATTGTCGTCGGAGATCAGAACAGCTCCAACACGGGACGCCTCGCGCACATCTGTTCCGAGCATTGCCGGAACGTCATGCTTGTGGATAACGCTTCCGAGCTGGAGGCGGACAGGCTGAAGGGCGCGGATATCATCGGTATCACAGCGGGTGCGTCGACACCAGCGTGGATAATAAAGGAGGTCAAGCAGACTATGAGCGAAATTACTAATGTTGATGCTGTTGCAGAGGAGAACTTTGAGGAGCTTCTGGGGCAGTCCATCAAGACTTTGAATACAGGAGATAAGGTTCTGGGTGTCGTGACTGCGATCGGTTCTACAGAGATCCAGGTGGATCTTGGCACAAAGCATGCCGGCTACATCCCGTATGACGAAGTCAGCGCAGATCCCACCGTGAAGCCGGAGGACGTTCTGAAGGTCGGCGACGAGATTGAGGTTTTTGTCGTCCGCGTGAACGATCAGGAAGGAACCGTGCAGCTCAGTAAGAAGAAACTGGACGGCATGAAGGTTTGGGATGACGTTGAGGCGGCCTGTGAGAACAAGACGACTGTCGAAGGCGTGATTACCGAAGAGAACAAGGGCGGCCTCGTTGCCAATGTCAAGGGCGTCCGCGTGTTCATTCCCGCTTCCCAGACCGGCATCGCCAAGGGCGGCGATATGTCCGCGCTGAAGGGTCAGACGGTCAAGATGAAGATCACCGAGTTCAACCGCGCCCGCCGCAGAGTCGTCGGTTCCATCCGTGCGGTCAACGCCGAAGCCCGCAAGGCCGCCGTTGAAAAGCTGTGGAGCGAAATCGAGGTCGGCAAGAAGTACACCGGTGTTGTCAAGTCCATCATCAGCTATGGCGCTTTCGTGGACATCGGCGGCGTGGACGGCATGGTTCATATCTCCGAGCTTTCCTGGGGCCACATTAAGACGCCGGATGAGGTCGTGAAGGTTGGCGATCCCATCGAGGTCTATGTCATCAAGTTTGATCCGGAAAAGAAGAAGATCTCCCTTGGCTACAAAACGGACGAAATGAATCCGTGGAATCAGTTCTGCGCGAAGTACTCCGTCGGCGACGTTGCCAAAGTTAAGATCGTCAAGCTGGTGGAATTCGGCGCCTTTGCCGAGATTCTGCCCGGTGTAGACGGCCTGATCCATATTTCCCAGATCTCCGACCACCATGTCGACAAGGCCTCGGATGTCCTGAGCGAGGGTCAGGAAGTTGATGCAAAGATCATCGACATTGATAAGGACCGCAAGAGAATTTCTCTGTCCATCCGTGCGCTGCTGGTTCCGGCTGCGGGTGAAGCAGAGACGTCCGAAGAGTAATCCTTCCAATCATCATACTAACAATCGCGCCCCTTCTGATCCGGTATCAGAAGGGGCGCTTTTACGTTCCGACGTATTTTTACTGTTTTTCCAAAATTGAATATGAAGAATATAAAATTTAATATATAATAATGCCGCAATTCAAATTGAATTGCGGCATATCTTTTCGCAGAGCACCATACTCTATGTGCTCTGAATTATAGCATAGTTTCAGCTTAAATGCAAGAGTGTTTCATAAAATTGTAGCATAAAATTTTATTTTAAAGCGACTCATGCTACAAATTCTCAACGACAACCGACGGAAATGAATCGTTTTCGGTGAATTACCGGTAAATCTCCGCCATGCGCCGTCATTCCGGCCGTCAATCTCACAGATGCTTTCATCCGTGATCAAATATTTAAGGAGGTAAGTACAATGAGCAAAAAAGGTGAAAACATTTACAAAAGAAGGGATGGACGTTGGGAAGCAAGATACATCAAATCCCATACGCCCGGCGGGCGCGTGAAGTACGGATACTGCTACGGCAAAACCTATCACGAAGCCAGAGAAAAAGTCAACTGTGCAAAGGCCGGGCTTATGAGCCTCACGCAGAGGAAGAAGGTGCAGAAGGACAACTGCGTCAGCACCTGCTGCGATGAGTGGCTGCAGCTCAGACGTGGCAGGCTCAAAGAGTCAACCTATGTAAAATACCAGACTATTCTGGAAAAGCACATCAAGCCGCGGCTCGGCAATTATGGCATCCAGAGCTTATCCTCGCCGCTGATCGGTCAATTCGGCTATGATCTGCTGCACGGAGACGGCCTATCTGCAAAGACCGTGCGGGATATTCTTGCGGTTCTTTCCTCGGTTCTGAAATATATTGCAAAGCAATATCCCTTCCTCCCGGCCATTGAGGTTGTCTACCCCAAAGAAGAAAATAGGGAAATGCGCGTTCTGTCGCGCGAAGAAGAAAGCCGGCTGGTGCGCTTTCTGCTGGCCGATGCGGATGCCTGCAAGTTCGGTACGCTTCTGGCGCTTCTGACAGGACTTCGGATCGGGGAAATATGCGCATTAAAATGGGAAAACATTTCACTCGCGGAAGGAACACTTCGTGTCACCTGCACAATGCAGCGATTAAAAAATCTGGGATACGGCGCAAAAACAAAAATTGTGATCAGTGAACCGAAGAGCTTTTCTTCCGCACGGGTAATTCCGCTGAGTCCTTTTGCATTGGAACTTTGCAGAAGATTTTGTCCGGAAGACCCATCTGCCTATATTCTGACCGGCAGCCCTGTTCGCTTCATTGAGCCGCGCAGCCTGCAGTACCGGATGGCACACTATGTGAAAGACTGTGGCTTGGAGGGGGTTCACTTCCATTCTCTGAGACACAGCTTTGCAACAAGGTGTGTGGAGGTGGGGTTTGAAATCAAGAGCCTTTCAGAGATTCTTGGACATGCAAGCCCGCAGATCACACTTGAGCGCTATGTGCATTCTTCCATCGAGCTGAAGCGGGAAAACATGAACAAATTGGCCGCAATTGGTTACTGATACGAAGGAAACTCTGAATCAATCCTCTGCGGTGGACGACGAATCTTTTCCGCCGATCCTGCGTTTTTCAAACCTTGTCTTGACGAAAAATCTTTCGCCGTCCATCCTTGATGATTGAATCAGAGCTTCCCTAATTTTTAATAAAACCTTTGGCTTTCATTAAAAGGGCATCGCTGGCCGCGGTGCCCTTTTAATATGAATCAGTATGATACGTTGAAAATAAGCCGTCAGTTTGTACCGTCAAATTGCTGATTTCGCCCACTGTGCTGGTATTTTTTATCCAACAATGGCAGAGTATGGTGCTCTGCGAAGACAATGCGGCCTTCTGTACAGGCAATTCCTTTATGCACTGTCCGGAATTTATCAGATTGGATGGTTCCGCTTTTTTTCATCCCGCTGTTGTAGTAAACGCTAATCATCTTCGTCAGATCATATTCCGAGCAAAAAGGAGAAAACAGAAATGCTCCCAGAGAGAGAACACGAGCACAGGCGTATGCTGCTTCTGCAGGGTGCTGTACGCGCCGTTGCGGAAAGGGGCCTTGAGAATACGTCCACAAAGGTGATCAGTGAGATAAGCGGTATCAACGAGGTCTATATCTACCGGTACTTTAAAAATAAGGAGGATCTCATCGCAAAAGCATTTGAGGCGGAGGACAGCAGTTTCCTGCAAATGATCCTCGATAATTTTCCGGTGCTGCATTACAAAAGTGTCGATTATGAAATGCGGTGCGAAATGCTGTTCAACCGCTGCTGGGATTACCTCATGGAAAGACCGGAGCAGCTTTTGTTCTATATCCGCTACTATTATTCCTCCTCCTTCTGGAAATATGCCCACGAGGCGCATATGCGGCGTTATCAGATTGTCATAGATAAAATG
>CAJMQR010000017.1 GCA_905215665.1 uncultured bacterium
CATTTGCGGGTATTATTATAGCGGCAGGCAGCCCGTTTGTCAAGGGATAAGTTGTGTTTTTTCTATTCGTCCGGGGGAAGATTGTCTCCGAAGAGGACGCGCCAGTAATCGCTGTCCAGCACCCACGCGGAAACCGTGAATTTATTGCTCACGACGCCGTTGATCCGGTCGATCTCCTCTTCGGGCAGCTCCGTACCGTCAAAGGAGGTATACTCCTCAGTGGGGGCGTAGTAACACCCGCGCTCCGTCAGCCAGCTATGGTCGCTGAACACGATCAGCGGCTCTGCGTCCGAAAAGACGTCCTGCCCCATGTAAAGCCGGGAGTCAAATTCCAGTCCGAACAGATTCGACAGCGTGGGAAGCAGATCCAGCGAGGAGCAGGGGCGCTCGACCGTCTCCGGCTGCATCCCCTTTTTGTAGATGATGCAGGCGTTGCGGTACATCTCAAAGCGTTCGTCCAGTTCGTGGCCGGCCAGCTCGCTCTGCTGCTCCAGCGTCAGGCCGTAGGGGTAGTGATCGGCCGTGAGGGCGATGACGGTGTTCTCCGCCACGCCTGCCTCCTCCAGACGCTCCAGCAGCAGTTCCAGCGCCCGGTCCAGCTCGATGTTGCAGGCAAGGTAGGCCCGCGCGGCGTCGCTGTACGGGAGATCCTCCACCAGCTCGCGGTTCTTGGCGGCCATCATATTGCCGTAGAAATTGTACTCCAGATGTCCGGAAACGGTCATATAGTAGGCGTGGAAGGGTTCTTTTCCCATATAGTCGGCCGTGGACAGGTCGATCATCTCAACGTCGGACTCCGGCCACGTCGCCTTGACGTCCAGGCCGTTGCCCAGTCCCTTATAGATATAGCCGAGATTCGGATGCGACTCGTTACGGTCGTAGAAGGTATAGGTGTGGTCGTGGTAGGCGTAGGCGGAGTAGCCCAGCTTCTTGAGCTGCTGGGCCATCGTCAGCGGCATGGCCTTCGTGGAGGTGCGGCTGAAGCTCCAGACGCCGTTTTTGGGGATGGTTCCCGTCATGGCGACGTATTCGCCGTCCGATGTGGACACACCCCAGACGGGCGTATAGAAATTCGTAAAATGGAAGCCCTCGGTGGTGAGCTGATAGAGCGTCGGCGTCAGCTCCGGGTCCACCGCCAGATAGGAAAAGCCCTCGGCCGTGATCAGGATGAGATTGCAGCCCCGGAACATCCCGGTCTTTTCGTTCTTCGCGGTGGGCGTCTGCGCGGAAAAATACTCATGCAATTGCCGGATCGTGTCGTCCGTCTCGCCTGCGATCAGACTGTCGAAGTCGATCTGCAGCACATTGGGGCTGGTGTCGATGGGCGGCTCCGTCGGCTCGGTCTGCAAAACCGTTTCCCCGGAGGACTCGGGCGGTTCGGTGGCTTGCGTGGAAGGCTCCGGCGTCTCCGGAATCAGGACGCCGCCGTGAAAACCGAAAATCAGCCGGTGGAGATCCAGCCGGAAGGCCGGCAGCAGACCCATGCGCGGCACGGCCGAGGAAAGATCGTTGGTGTTATGATACAGATCATAGGCGGACAGCGGTGCCGTGCCGAAGGCCGGCAGCAGGGCGGCGATGCCGAAATGCAGCGCAAACGCCAACGCGAGCGCCGCGAGAAGCAGATACCAGCGTTTCGGACGGCTGAAACGGAAAAAGCGGCCGAATACCGTCAGGCACAGAGGCGGCAGCAGCAGAATCAGCAGCGGCAGCCAGCTCTCCGCCATGGCGTGCAACGCGACGTTCCAAAACTCGAGCACCTGTCCGCCGTTTCCCATGGAATAAGCGGAATAGAAGCAGCCGAAAATTCGGAAATACACGAGCTGCGAAGCATAAAACAGGAAGAAAAACCAGGAAAGAATCAGCTCCAGTGCCCGGTTTACCTTCGGGGAAAACAGCCGGCACAGGAAAAACATTCCGAACGCAGGCACAAGGGCAAACAGGCAGGCAAGCGGCAGGCCGCTCTGCCAGAAGCTCCGCGCCGTGGCCGCGCGCAGCACGGTCTCGTTCAGGCAGAAGCTGAAATAAAAAAACGGCAGCAGCCATAAGCCGGACAGTTTGGCTTTTTTCATGGGACGGTCCTCCGATCTGTGTCTTTTCCCGGGCGCTGTGTTTTGCACCGGCCCGGGGCACGGCGGCCATGGAAAGGGCGGCACTCCGCCGGAAGCGGAATGCCGCCATGCTTGTCTTTTCAGGCCTCGATATCCGCGAAGTCTTCCTGTTCCTTATTGCACTTGCAGCACGGCAGGTACTTCTTCAGATCATCCCAGAAATGGATCACCGCAACAGCCGCCGCGGCAAGCACAACCACGCCGCCCACGATCGCAAGGACCATTTTCAGAGTGCTGTTCTTCATTTGATATACCTCCTTATCCTATGATATTCTGTTTTTATAGTATACCTCTTTTTTCAAATTACGCAAGACTTTTTTGCGTATTTTTTTCACACCCGGACGACATAATCCGATTTTCTGGGGGACGCGGGCTTCTCCGGGCCGTCGGCATAGCCGAGCAGGCAGTGGCCGACGCCGATATACTCTCCGGTCACGCCCCACTTGCGCAGCAGGGCTCTGCCCTCCTCGCTGTCAAAGACCTCCCTCGCCCGGTGAATCCAGCAGGATGCCACGCCGAGGCTGTGCGCCGCGTTCATGAGGTTGCCCATTACAAGGGAGCCATCCTCCACGGCGGTATTCACCTCGGGGTCGGCCAGCACCACCAGAACGGTCGGCGCGCCGTAGAAGGGCCTGCCGTCGGGATTCCCGAGCACGGCGGCGTTCAAGCGCTCCACCGCCGCGATGTCCTCCGGCTTCTGCAAAACAAGGATTTTCGCGGCCTGCCGGTTTTTCCCGCTGGGCGCGTAGGTGCCGGCCAGCAGGATCTCCTGCAGCGCCGCCTCGTCCACCTGCTTCGGCAGATACTTTTTGCAGCTTCTGCGCTCGACCAGACATTGAATGACTTCGTTCATCGTATTACCTCCTTTATTGATATCCATAGATTCCACGGACGGAGACCTCGCCGGAGTTCACCGTTCCGGTGCTTCCGTCCTCATAACGGACCACAAGGCCGCCCTCCCCGTCCACGTCCAGCGCCAGCGCGCTCCGGCGCTCCGCGCCGCGCACGAGAAGGACCTGCTTTCCGACCGTGATGCAGGCGCGGCGGTATTCCTGCATCCATGCCGCCCTGTCTCCCAGCAGCGCGGCGGACATCTCCTGCAGGCGGCGGATCAGCGCCAGCGCCATGGCGTTCGGGTCGATCTCCCGCCCCGTGGTTAAGGCCAGAGACGTCGCCATCGGCCGCACCTCCTCGGGTAGATCGGACAGGCGCGTGTTGCAGTTGACGCCGATGCCGACAACGGCGTATTCCAGCCGACCGGTATCCGCCTCGCAGGAAAGCTCCGTCAGGATGCCGCAGAGCTTTTTCTTCTGCCACAGCAGGTCATTCATCCACTTGATGTCCGGCTCCAGACCGCAGCAGTCCGCGATCGCGCGGCGCACCGCCACTGCGGCCATTGCCGTCAGGTGCAGCAGGCTCCGCACCTCCGCCTCGGGGCGCAGCAGCACCGACAGGTAGACTCCGCCGGGCGGTGAGGCGAAGCGCCTGCCCAGACGGCCGCGGCCGCCGGTCTGCCGCTCGGTGACGACGACCGTACCGTGCGGCGCGCCCTGCGCTCCGAGCTGCTTGGCCACATTGTTGGTGGAATCCACCTGCTCCGGCACGATAACGTTCCACGGCGCGGCGCGCTCCCGCAGCAGCGGGGGATTCAGCCGGCCGGAACGCCGCAGGCAGTAGCCGCGGTTCGGAACGGAGTCGATATGGCAGCCCTCGCCGCGCAGAGCCTTGACCGCCTTCCAGACGGCGGCGCGGGAGACGCCGAGCTTCCTGCTGATCTCCTCGCCGGAAATGTATTCGTCCTCCCGCAGAAGCGCCAGAACATCGCCTTTGCTCATTCAAACTTCCTCCGGATTTCTCTTGCTTTTTTTATGGAAATGCGCTATACTGATTGTAAACTGTTTTTCCGAAAATGTAAACCGTGTTTTTCGGGAAACAGCCGTTTTTTGCGTCAATTGTAAACCCAATATTTTAATTGTAAACCAAGGAGGACAATCCACATGACAAACACTTCCCTTCGCATACGGAAGCTGCTGCTGACCGCGCTGTTCGCGGCGCTGACCGCGCTGGGCGCCTTTCTGCGCGTCCCGGTTCCCGTTCTGCACAGTTCTTTTACCCTTCAGGTTTTTTTCACCTGCATGGCCGGGCTGCTGCTCGGGCCGTGGTGCGGCGCGGCGTCGCAGGGCGTCTATGTGCTGCTGGGTCTGGTAGGCGTGCCGATCTTCACCGAGGGCGGCGGATTGACGTATCTGGCCAAGCCGACCTTCGGCTTTCTGCTGGGTCTGATCCCCATGGCTCTGGTCATCGGCCTGCTGACCCGGCGGGAGAAGTGCGGCTTCTGGCGGATGGTGCTGGCCTGCATTGCGGGTCTTGCGGTACTGTACGCCGTGGGACTGCCCTACATGTATTTCGCGCTGAACGGCGCGTGGTCCGTGGGCAAGACGCTGGTTTCCGGCTGTGCTGTCTTTCTTCCCTTTGACGCGCTGAAGATCGCGCTGGCCTGCCTGCTGGGCGGACGTCTGCAGCGCATCCTGCGCCGGTAAAAACAGGTGGATTTTCCCGCCTCCTTATGCTATACTGATACCGGCGGTGAGAAGCGGACGCTTCATCGGCGTGCTTCCATCATACAGAGGGGGAATCGCAGATGCAGGGACTTTGGATTTTTCTGGGTGCTCTGGCAGGCGTCCTGTTGATCGCGGGAGGCGCCTTCCTTGTGATCCGCAGGCAGATCCGGCGGTTTGCAAGGAGAAACTTCGGCGCGCCGGATCTCTCCGGACTGATCCAGGCGGCGCAGACCGGGGATGACGAAAGCCCGCGGTCGCTCTCCGGCGGAGACAGCATTTTCCTGCCGCGCATCCTCCGTGATTTTCCGGATTTCAATCTCTCGCAAGCAAAAAGCCTCGTCCGGGTGGAGCTGGCCAGGCGCCTGTCCGACCGGCCGGAGCTGAAGATCCATAACATCATCCTGCACGATTACCAGCGCGCGGCGAACGAAAAGACCATCGTCTTTCAGGCGGCGCTGCAATACCGTCAGGAGGGCAGGCTCGTGCAGAAGCGCTTCTGCCTGCACTACGCCTATCTGCTGCCGAGGGACCGCGGCGCGACGGTTGCGGGAAGCTGCCCGCACTGCGGCGCGCCCTTCACCAGCGCCGCCCAGACCAACTGCCCCTATTGCGGCTCTCTGGTCGCCAACGTGCTGGGCAATACATGGGAATTTACGGATCTTTATGAAAAATAATGCCTGCGCAAAGCGCTGGGGCGCCTCTTATGCAGAGGCGTCCCAGCGCTTTCATATTGCTTGCGTGTTCTGGTATTAATACTTTTTTCCGATAAAAAGTAGGCACTTTTTATCGGAAAGGCGCCGCTGAAAGCGCAGAAGCCGTCTCATGCAGTTCTTGACGCACCTTCGGTGCTATAAAAAGCTTTCAAAGCTTTTTATCAAGAACCAGTATGAGGAGGATCAGCGCGCGCCGGCCGCCTTTCAGAAAGGGTCAGAATTTCAGGCTGCCGAGGCTGATGCACTTGCCGCTCCTGCGGTCAAAGAGCATGACGTTGTCACCGGACACGGAAACCGGCACCTGCGCTCCGATGGTGAACAGGGAGCTGCCGAACACCACGCCGGTCAGCAGGAAATCTCCGACGCGAACCTTGATCGTGGACTCCATGCCGGTGGGCATGGCGCCGTAAATCTCGCCCTGAAGTCCCGCCGGGTCGCTGATGTCCAGAAATTCCGGCCGGACGCCCAAAACGAAGTCTCCGTCCGTGATCACGGGCGCCTCCGCAAGGGAATCGTCCTCCTCGTTGACCTTGGAGATATGATAGCGGAAGATCTCGTCCTTGTTGCCCTTTTCCACGCTGCCCTTTTCGCCGGCCTTCTTTTTCCTCTCCGCCAGCAGCGCCGCTTCCTCCGCGTCGCGTCCGGCGAACCATTCCTTCAGGTTCACGCCTTCCTTCGGACGGAAGACGGCCTTTTTTCCGCCGAGCAGCGTCAGCTCCACGGAGCCGTCGGACGCCTGTGCGCCGCGGGCCTCGATAAAATTGATGGAGGGATTGCCGACAAAGTCCGCGACAAACAGATTCGCCGGGCGGTGATAGACCTCCAGCGGCGCGGCATACTGCTGCAGAACGCCGTTGTTGATCAGGCAGATGCGCGTTGCCAGCGTCATAGCCTCCATCTGGTCGTGCGTGACGTAGACGAAGGTCGAGCCGGTTTCGACGTGCAGGCGCTGCAGCTCATAGCGCATCTCCAGACGCAGCTTGGCGTCGAGGTTGGACAGAGGCTCATCCATAAACAGGACGGTCGGCTCCGGCGCAAGCGTTCTGGCGATGGCGACGCGCTGCTGCTGGCCGCCGGACAGCTCCGCGGGGTAGCGGTCCATGAACATGCCGATCTTGACGATGCGGCTGACGCGGCGCACGGTCAGGTCGATCTCCTCTTTCGTGAGCTTGCGCGTCTGCAGAACCGGCTTGCCGTCCTTGCAGTAGCGGTACCCGGCGTCGAGCGTGAAGCCCGCAGCCTGCGCCGCCTTGCGGCTGGCCTCGGCCTTGTTCTTCAGCGCGGAGATCTCGGAGGAGAAATCCCTGCCGCTCTCCGGATGGTAGGCAAGCAGGCGCTTCGCGGTGTACTGCGAGAGGGTGAATGCGTCGATCAGACGCAGGACGGCCCGCTTTTCATCGAGCTTGCCGCTGCGGTCGCGGCATTCCTCTATCACCTTGGCCGCCTCCGCGGGCGCCTCCAGAAGCTGCGCCAGACGCGCGGCGTTCTTTCCCTCAAAGTCGATGCGCTCCATCGGCTCGCGGATGTTCGACAGGCCGAAGGAGATGTTGTCGTAGACGGTCATATTCGGCCACAGGGCATAGTTCTGGAACAGGAAGCCGACCTTGCGCTTGTTGGCCGGAACGTTGATGCCCATGGCGCTGTCGAAAACCACCTTGTCCCCGATCGTGATGCGGCCGCTGGTGGGCGTTTCCAGACCGGCAATCATGCGCAGCGTGGTCGTCTTGCCGCAGCCGGACGGGCCGAGCAGCGTCACGAAGGCGTTGTCCCCGATGACGAGGTTCAGGTCCTCCACGGCGTAGAATTTGCCCCAGCGCTTGGTGATATGCTCTAATCTGATTTCAGGCATGGTTTATCCTCCTATTCCTTTGTCAAGGCTGGCGCCCGTGACTTTATTAACGATGGTATTGCAGACGAGAATGGTAACGATCAGGATCAGATTGATGCCGCTGGAGAAGGCATACAGGCCCATTTCGTCGAAATAGTCCAGCGTGGTGGACAGGATGAAGCCCTGCACGCACAGCAGCATGAACAGCGACAGCTCGCGCAGGCAGGTCATGAAGGGCAGCAGATAGCCGCTGATGATAGAGGACTTCTGAATGGGGATGATGATGCGCGTCATGCGCTTCGTCCACGGGATGTCCTGAATGATGGCGGCCTCCTCGATCTCTCCGGAGAGCTGGAGCATGGAGTTCAGGGAGCTGCGGCTGGCGAAGGGGATGTACTTGACCGTGCCGACGATGATGAGCAGGGTGTAGGTATTGAACAGGTTCAGTCTCTCCGTGGAGAACAGAACGAAGAAGGCCGCGCCCACGGCGATGGAGGGCATCAGATAGGGAAGGAATGCCATGGAATTGACATAGTTCCCCCATTTACTTCGCCGGTTCTTCGACACGGCGTAGCCGATCATGGTGCCGATGGTGCCGGCAATCAGCGCGCAGCACACACTGACAAGAATCGTCCCGCCGAAGGCCTTCCAGATCGTTTGGTTGTACAGGATGCCCTTCTGGCCGTACATGCCGTTTTCGGTGACGTTCTCCGAGGTGATCCACCACTTGGTCGTCAGATTGGACGGATCGCCGGTGTAGAGGAAGGAGTAGTCGCCGGGATTCGGCAGGAAGGTCTCAAAGGCGAAGGACGCGATGGGGAAGATGCTGGTGAAGAAGGTGATGATCACGAGAATCAGCGCGATCACATACTTGCCGGCCTTGCCCAGATTGATCTTGGAGATCTGGCCGGACTTGCCGGAGACGGTGGTATAGTTCTTGCGGCTGTGCAGGGAGATCTGGTTGAGCAGCATGATCGCCACGCCAAAGAGCATCATGATGATGGCCAGAATGCCCGTCTCGCCGGTATACTTGGAGTTCATGGAGACGTATTTGGTCGACAGCGTGGACAGGCCCAGATAATGCGGCACGGGATAGGAGCCCATGGCGCTGCCGAAAACCAGAAGGATGGTGGACAGAATGGCCGGCTTGACCATGGGCAGCGTGACGCGGAACATGGTTTTCCAGCGCGGCGTGTCGAGAATGGTCGCGGCCTCCTCCAGATTGGCGTCCATGTTCCGGAAGATGCCGCCGATCAGGATGTAGGCGAAGGGCGCATAGTGCAGGCCCAGCACGACGAGGCTGGGAAACAGGCCCTTGCACCACCACATCGGCATATTCACGCCGAACAGGGCGGCCAGCAGGCCGTTGGAGGTGCCGGTGACGGCGTTGGAATTGAAAAGGTTCTGCCAGACGACGGCCAGCGTCCACTGCGGCATGATGTAGGGGAAAATAAAGATGGAGCTTAAGTATTTCCGCCACGCCAGATTGGTGCGGGTGATGAGAAAGGCGAAGATCCCGCCGAAAAGGATGGACACGAGGCAGGTGCCCACCGCCAGCAGAACGGTGTTGAGCAGCGGAGTCCAGAGATTTGTTTTGGCCATCTTGCTGGTAAAGAGGTCAATATAGTTTACCAGCGTATAGCCGTCCGCCTTGCCGGTGAGGTAGGCGTCTATGGTGCCGGGATGAATTTTGAAGGTGTCCTTGACGATGGCGACGATGGGGGCGATGGTCGTAAAGGTCAGCACGATGCCCAGCAGCAGAAGAATCACATTGTAGGGCTTGGAAAAGTAAGTCTTCAGCTTGTTCAGGACGATGACTGCCCCGCTCGCGCGCAGGGGGGTTGACTGGTTCATGGCACTCTCCTTTTCCGAAATGGATGTTACGGGCATTGGCCGTGGAAAGCTGCGCACGGGCGGGCTGCGGCCGCAGCCCGCGCCTGCGCAGATCTCCGCGGCGGTGCGGAAAAAAGGCGCCCTTGGACGCGGCGGGGATTCGCTGGTCCAAGGGCGCGGCAGGTCGCTTCAGTGTCTTACAGCGCCCGGGGAAACGGAAAATCAGCCTGCGCTGTATTTGGTCAGCATTTCGATCCAGCTGCCGACGGTGAAGGCGACGGAGGCGCAGTATTCCGGATCCTCCAGAACCAGCTTGCCCTCTCCGGTCCACCAGTCGTAGCCGCGGTCGTTTTTCGCTGCGAACTGCACGGTGGTGCCGTCCTCGGCCATGCCGCCGATGGAATGATGGAACTTCTCCTCGGTCTCAGCGGCGACCGTCGGGTTGGAGGAGTAGCCGCCCATGTCCTTGCCCCATGCGGAGAAGCCGTCGGCGGTGCAGGTCATATAGGCGATGAAGGCGCAGGCAGTCCAGGGCAGCGGGCTGTTGTCGGTGACAAAGAGGTAATGGCAGTAGCCGTAGCCGCCGATGCCCTTATAGCCGTCCTCATAAGCGGCAACCTTGATGTTGTTGACGGAAACGGAGCTGGACTCCTCGACGGAGCGGAGCTTGGAATACACCAGCAGGCCGAACTGATCGGTCGCGGAGGCGTCGACGAGGGTGTTGCAGATGGGGCCGTCGTCGGTCTGGGCGTTGTAGCTTTCCACCCAGAGCTTGATCCACGCCAGAGCGTAGGCGCCGTCAGCGCCAAGGCCCAGATCGGCGGCTTCGGACTCCATCGCCTTGATGGTGGGCTGGAAGTAGGACTGCTCCTCGGCGGGCAGCGCCTCATAGGCTTCCTTCAGCCATGCGGCGTAGTCGTCGCGGGTCAGCATATACAGGAAGTTCTTGCCGACGATCTCGGAGTCGATGTCCATGTACAGGCCATGCTCGCCCTCGGCCACGAAGTCCCAGCAGTTGTCATAGGTCTTGCTGCCGGTGCAGTTGAACATAAAGACCTTGTTCAGGGTCTGCAGGGGCAGGAAGCCCGTGTATTCGGCAGCGGTGGTATTGTTGGCCTCAGCCCAGTCCTTCGGGATAAAGGTATCCAGAATACCGGTCTGAACCATCTTGCTCTCGATCTGGTTGCCGTCCTGAATCAGGGTCATGGCAAAGGTGCCGGTGTCCTTGAGGGAGTCGGCGGTGAGCTGATCGAAGATCTTGTTGTTCTTCGGCTGCTGCCACTCAAACTCCATGGTGTAGTTGGGGTCGATGGTCTGCAGATACTCGATGAACAGGGGCAGGGCGCTCTTGCCGCGGCTGGAGTTGCCGACGCCGTAGAACATCTTGCCGTTGGATTCCTCGATGGCCTTCTTGGCCAGCTCTTCCAGGGTCATGCCCTCGGCTTCCTTGATGATCTTCTGCGTTGCGGTCAGGTTCTCCGGTTCCTTTTCGGGCTCGGTGTCGCCGGACGGCGTCTGAGACGCGGGATCTGAGCCGGCAGGTTCGCCGGAGGGGGCGGGTTCTTTCTGCGTGGCGCAGGCAGCCAGCGCCAGAATCATGCAAACGGCCAAAAGCAGTGCGAGAATTCTTTTCATTGTGTTTTCCTCCTGTTAAATTTGGGACCCGGGACATGCGTTGCTCCGGGTTCCTGGTTTCATTTTACAATTCCCCGCGGGGATTGAACAGTGGACAAATCTGCGTTTTTTTGTGGATTTCTGAGATTCTTGTGCGATATTGATGAAAATTTCCGGGAATCTGTGCTATAATTAGGTAAAATGCAGACAGACCGTAGTGGCAAAGGAGAAGCAGATGAAAAAACGAAGGATATTCCGGCTCGCCGCGGCAGCGGCGGCGCTTTGCCTGCTGGCCGCCTGCGGCACCGGAAAGGGCGGCGGCGGAAGCGCTTTCGCCCCGGCGCAGCAGGAGCGGCTGGTGATCTATACCTCCCACAAGGAGGAGGTCTGGTGGCCCATCGTCAGGGAATTTGAAGAGCGCACCGGCATCTGGGTGGACGTGGTCACCGGCGGCACCAATGAGCTGCTTGAGCGCATCCGCCTGGAGGCGGACTCGCCTGCGGCCGACGTGATGTTCGGCGGAGGCGTGGAAAGCCTGGAATCCTACAACGAATATTTCACCCCCTATCTCTGCCGCGACGCCGGACAGATCGCGTCCCGGTACCGCACGGAAAGCAACCTGTGGACACCCTTCTCCGCTCTGCCGGTCGTCCTGATCTACAACCCCAAGCTGGTCGCGCCGGGGCAGCTCTCCGGCTGGACGGATCTGCTGCGGCCGGAGTTCCGCGGCAAAATCGCCTTCGCGGACCCTGCCGTCTCCGCCTCGTGCTATACCGGCCTTGTGACCATGCTCTGCGCGCTGGACGCGCCGCAGGAGGAGACGCTCCGCCGGTTTGCGGAGAATCTGGACGGGCGCCTGCTGGCCGGCTCCGGCGACATCCTCAGCTCCGTGGCCGACGGAACGGACTGCGTGGGCGTCACGCTGGAGGAGACGGCACTGCGCCGCATCGCCGCCGGAGAGAACCTGCGCATGGTCTACCCCGCGGAGGGCACCAGCGCCGTACCGGACGGCAGCGCCCTGCTCCGCGGCGCAAAGCACGAGGAAAACGCGAAGCGCTTTCTCGATTTTACGGTCAGCAGGGACGTGCAGGCGCTGATTCAGGAGGAGGAATTCTCCCGCCGCAGCGTGCGCAGCGACATAGAGCCTTCCGCAAGTCTGCCGCAGCTTGATAAGCTCTCCATGGTGGACTATGACGCAGCCTGGGCCAGCCGCGAACGCGGGAACATCCTGAAAAGCTGGCAGTCCTTCCTGCCGCTGGAGGAAACGCCATGAAAAAGCCACATTCCTTCCGGCGGCAGCTTTTCGCCGGCTTCCTGCTTGTTTCGCTGATCCCGCTGCTGATCTGCTCGGCGATGCTCCTGCAGATCTTCCGCCTGCGCCTGTCCGATAACGAAATGACCCAGGCGGAGCAGGCTCTGGATGAAAGCCTTCAGGCCCTGGATCTTCTGGACGAGGGCATCGCCAGCGCGGTGCGGGAGCTTCAGGAGAATCAGGCCGTCAGTCAGGCGCTTTTTGAGGAACATGCGGAGGATACGCTGATCAACAGTCAGCTCTTCCGCGCCTCCGGCGAGGCGAAGAACTTCGCCCGTCTGGATCTTTATGACATCAGCGGCAACTGGCGCTATTCCACGCAGACGGAGCCGGACAGCCGCCGGCTGCCCACCAACTGGGGGATTTTATATGAGGCGGCGCAGGCGCCGGAAAACGCGCTGGTCTATATCGCGGGAGAGGATTCCGGCAGTACGCAGGCGCCTGTTCTGCAGGGCGCGTCCATGCTCACGGACCGCTACGGCGCGCCCATGGGTTATCTGGTCATCAGCGTGTCTCCGTCGGGCTTCCGCTCCCTTCTCGGCGGAAAGGCCGGCGCGCAGAACGATCTGTTGCTGCTCAGCCGCTACTGGCGCCCCGTCTACTGCACCCGCGCGTCGCTGGGTGAAACGCTCGCCGCAAGCCTGCGCGCGCAGCTTCTTGCGGGAGAGCCTCTCTCCGGCCTCTCCGAGGATTACATTTACAGCATCCGGCAGCACCCCGCCACCGGTCTTTATGTCATCCTCCAGCAGCCGCAGCTCTTTACCCGCAGCACGATGCGGCTTCTGTACACCGTCAGCATCTCCTGCGCTCTGATCTGCGTGGCGGTCTGCGTGGCGATGAGCTTTCAGATGAGCCGGCAGCTCTTCCGGCCCATCGGCCAGCTCCACCACGCCATCCGGCAGGTGGGAAAGAACAACCTTGACGTACACATCCCCGTGGGGCAGCAGAACGAGCTGGGCGAGCTGGCGCAGCAGTTCAACACCATGGTCATTGATCTGAAGCACAACCAGCAGGTTCTGGTGGAGAACCAGCAGGCGCTCAACGAGGCGCAGATCCGGATGCTGCAGGCCCAGCTCAACCCCCATTTCCTGTGCAACACGCTCGACACGATGAAGTGGATCAGCAAGATCAATCAGGTGCCGCAGGTGGCGCTCATGTCCACCAATCTGGCCGACATCCTGCGCTTCTGTATCACGCCGGAGGAGTTTGTCCCACTGCGGCAGGAGGTGGAGATTCTGAAGCGTTATATGGAGATCCAGCGCATCCGGCTGGCCGACAGCTTTACCTTCTCCGTCTCCGTCCCGCCGGAGCTGGAGGACTGCCTCGTGCCGAAAATGATGCTTCAGCCTCTGGCGGAAAACGCCGTGCTGCACGGCCTGACCGGCGTGGAAGGCGGCCGTCTGGAGGTCACGGCGCAGGCACGGGACGGCGTTTTGACCATCCGCGTGGCGGACAACGGCAGCGGCCTGCCGCCGGAGCTTCTGGGCAAATACCGCCAGCGCGCCGCCGGGGAGGGGCATCTGGGCCTGTTCAACGTGGACACCATCCTGCAAAAGCACTACGGGGCAGGCTTCGGCCTGTATCTGGAAAACCGCACGGACGGCACCGGCGCCATCATTACCGCCACGCTGCCCGTCATCCATAAGGAGGAAACGCAGCATGCTGAAGGTTCTGGTCGTTGAGGACGAGGAGATGATCCGTAAGGGCATCGTGCTGACCATCGACTGGGCGGCACTGAACTGCGTCGTCGTCGGCGAGGCCGCCAACGGCGAGGAGGCGCTGCAGGCTGCGGCGCGTTATGAGCCGTCGCTCATCATCACGGACCTGAAAATGCCGAAAATGGACGGCATCGAAATGCTGCGCTGCCTGCGCGAACGCGGCAATCAGGCGCCCGCCATTATCCTGACCGCCTACGACAGCTTTGAATACGCGCGCAGCGCCATGCGGCTGGGCGCGGTGGACTTCCTGCTCAAGCCCTTTCACGACGGAGAACTGGAGCAGGCGGTGCTGCGCCTGCAAAAGCGTCTGGAACTGCGGGCCGGTCATGCGAAAACGGTCGAGCTGCCGAAAAGGGCCGGCCAGAGCCGCTATGTTCTGTCCGCCATGGACTGCATTGCGGAAAATTACGCAAATCCGAATCTGACCGTCGGGATGATCGCGCAGCGTCTCGGCCTGAGCGAGGGTCATCTGAGCCATCTGTTCAAAAAGGAGACGGACTCCACCCTCCTGAACTACCTGACCCGCTACCGCATCCACAAATCCATGGAGCTGCTGAAGGACTGCCGCCTGAAGGTCTACGAGGTGGCCGAGCAGGTCGGCTACCGCGACATCGCCTATTTTTCCGCGATCTTCAAGAAGATGGTCGGCATCAGCCCGTCGGAATATCAGGACAGTGCAAAGTAATTGCTTTTTCGGCGCGGATGTGGTATCATCCCTCAAAAAGAACCTTGGAAGGATGATCGGAATATGATCCGGCTGATTGCCTGCGACATCGACGGCACGCTGCTCCTGCCGGGACAGACCTCCATCGCGCCGGTCATTTTTGAAGAGATCCGGCGGCTGGACAAAAAAGGCGTCCGCTTTTGCCCCACCAGCGGCCGCAGGCCGGAGAGTCTGCGGCGGCTGTTTGCGCCTGTGGCGGAGCGGCTGTATTACATCTGCGAAAACGGCGCCTCGGTCTTCCGCCCCGACGGCGCTCTGCTGGGCAAAACGCCCATTGCGCGTGACACCGCACTGTATCTGGCTCACCGGATTCTTGCCCTGCCCGGCAGCGAGGTGATGATCTCCGGCATCGGAGGCTGCTACCTGTGCCCCAAGGGCGGGGAGGTCGTGGACGTCGTGCAGGCGCTGGGCAACGACATCGTGCTTGTCCGCACGCCGGAGGACATAAAGGAGGATATCCTCAAAGTCTCCGCCTTCTGCCCGGAGGCGGACCGCCTCGCGCCGCAGTTGGAGGACTGCCCTCTGCCACCGCAGATCGCCGGCCCGCGCTGGGTGGATTTCACGCTGGCGGACAAGGCCACGGGGCTCCGGCAGCTCGGCGGGCTGCTGGGAATCGCGCCGGAGGAAATGCTTGCG
>CAJMQR010000018.1 GCA_905215665.1 uncultured bacterium
GCCTCTTCCTCTCCGGCGGCCGGCCTTTGCGGCTGCGTCACAAAGGTTCCGCTGGCCAGTCTTTCCTCCAGTCTGCACAGTCTCGCGTTCAGCGACTGCGCATCCAGCTTCGCCTCCGGCTCACACAGGCGGATGATGCACAGCTCCGCATCAATCCTGCGGTTCGTGCTGATGCTGAAGCCCGCGGCGGCGTCGCGCAGGATAGAGGTCGCGCGCAGCAGTTCGCCTGCGCTCCACATGGGCAGCAGCTCCTTCAGCTCGGAAGGGGTGCAAACACCCGTAATCTGTCCCGCGGCATCCTTGGGCGCCGTTTTGCAGATCAAAAGGTCCCGGGAAACGGCGCAAAGCTCGTCAAGCATGGCCGCGAGATCCTTTCCCTCGACATATTGTTCATTAAAAATCTTCAGCGCAGCGGCCGTATCATGCTTTGCAATCGCGCGCATCAGCGCTGCCGTTGCCTTTGAGCCGGCGATGCCGAGCGTGCTGCACACCTGCTCGACTGTGACGGCGCCTGCAGCCGCGGAAGCGCACTGGTCAAAGAGGCTGACCGCGTCGCGCAATCCGCCGTCCGCCAGCCGGGCCAGAAAAGCTGCGGCATCCGGCTCCAATGCGATATGCTCCTGATAGGCAATATAATTCAGCCGCGCAGCAATGTCCACAGGCGTGATCCGCCGGAAGGAAAAGCGCTGGCAGCGCGAAAGGATCGTGGCCGGAACCTTGTGCAGCTCCGTGGTAGCGAGGATGAACAGCAGATGCTCCGGCGGTTCCTCGACGATCTTGAGCAGCGCGTTGAAGGCGCTGGTGGAAAGCATATGCACCTCATCGATGATATACACGCGCGTTTTGACCTCTGAGGGGGTAAACTGGGCATCATCCCGCAGGGCGCGGATGCTGTCGACGCCGTTGTTGGAGGCAGCGTCAATTTCAAGCACATCCATGCACGCGCCGGAATCGATGCTCCGGCAGGCTGGGCAGCGGTTGCAGGGATTTCCGTCCACGGGGCTTTCACAGTTGACCGCCTTCGCAAGAATCTTGGCACAGCTTGTCTTGCCCGTGCCGCGGGTGCCGGTGAACAGGTAGGCATGGCTCAGATGTCCGGTAAGGATCTGATTTTTAAGCGTCTGCGTCACGCTCTGCTGGCCGACGACGTCGTCAAAGCTCTGCGGCCGGTATTTCCGGTAAAGCGCCTGATACATCCTGTTCACCTCCGTTCCGCAATAGTATAATCGAAATTCCGGAAAAAAGCAATCCCGGAGTGACAAAAAAGCCCTGCCGGACGGCAAACACCGGGGTCAGGCAAATCAACCTGACCCCGGCGTTTATGAAAAAGGCGCCGCTCCGGCCCATAATAAGATCGCACACCCACACCCGAATCTGCAACCATACCCGTTTCCCATGCAGTTGGCTCAGAAACGGCATCCTCGCGGCACACGGACAGATCCGCTTAATGCTGCTCGGTTCCCCGCCTGACATGGTTCACGGGAGCCCGTTGCGCAAGACCGATTCCTCAACACCACTTACATGGACAGACGGCACAGCGCAGACCCTCATGTGGGAGTTCATCCCTGCTGTAGCGGATTGCAGGCAACAGGGCACCGCTAACTCCCCGACTAGTGCGACCTTATTATGGGCCGGAGCATCGTATTTCAGCCGATCTCCGCCAGCTTTTCCTCAATGAGATCCGCAAGCTCTCCGATGGTCTCCACATTGAGCTTGCCTTCCATCTCAAAATCGACGCCGAGCTCCTCTTCCATATCCATTACCATCTCGACCATATCCAGAGAATCCAGATGCAGGCTCTCAAAGGTAGTGTCACGGTTTATGTCCTCCGCGGGAATATCCAACTGTTCAGACAGATACGAAATGATACGTTCAAGCATTGCCGCTCGCCTCCAAACCATCTCATTGCTTTTTTATACATAATAATATGATACGTTTTTTTCCGACAATGTCAAGAAAAAATTTTTCAGTTGATAAAGTCCTTGAGAATCTTGGAACGCGACGGATGGCGGAGCTTGCGCAGCGCCTTGGCCTCGATCTGACGGATACGTTCCCTCGTCACATCAAATTCGGCGCCGACCTCTTCCAGTGTATGCATTTTTCCGTCGGTCAATCCGTAGCGCAGGCACAAAACCTTTTCTTCCCTCGGCGTCAGAGTTTTCAGCACGCCCGCCAACTGCTCGCGCAGCATGGCGAAGGCCGCGGCGTCCGCCGGCTCGGAGGCGTCCTCGTCCTGAATGAAATCTCCGAGATGACTGTCGTCTTCCTCGCCCACCGGCGTCTCCAGCGAGATCGGTTCCTGCGCCGCGCGCATGATCTCCTCCACACGTTCGACCGGCATATTCAGCTTTTTTGCAATCTCATCCGAGCTGGGATCGCGTCCCAGCTCCTGCACCAGTTCGTGGGAGGCGCGGGAGACACGGTTGATCGTTTCGACCATATGTACCGGAATACGGATTGTTCTTGCATGATCCGCGATGGCGCGGGAGATGGACTGGCGGATCCACCATGTGGCATAGGTGGAAAATTTGTAGCCCTTTGTGTAATCAAACTTGCCGACCGCCTTGATCAGTCCCAGATTGCCCTCCTGAATCAGATCGAGCAGCGGCAGGCCCCGGCCGACATATCGTTTTGCAATGGAGACGACAAGGCGCAGGTTGGCCTCGACCATCTGATTGTGTGCTTCCTCGTCGCCGTCCGCCATCTTTTTCGCAAGCTCGGCCTCCTCCTCCGTCGTCAGAAGGGGGATCTTTCCGATCTCCTTGAGATACATACGGACGGGGTCATTGACGCTCATATTCTCAGACATCTCGGAGGTGTCCACCAGCTTTTCCTCCTCCACCAGCTCAAGATCCTCCTGGCTGGGGAGCATGTCGTCCGGCTTCGCGAGAAGCTCGACAACATCCGACACATCGATGTCCACACCCGCCGCCTCCAGCGCGTCGTAGATCATGTCGGTCTGCTGCTCGTCTGCGTCGATGGCGTCGAGCGTGTCGATCAGATCCTTGGAATGGATCTTTTTCTCTTTCTTCGCCCGGGCAAGGAGCTGCTGAAGTTTTTCATTCATTTTTTCGTTGTTCTTTTCCTCCAGCTTTTTTTCGTCCTGCATTTCCACCATCGCTATGTACCTCCATATCCTTTTTTCTTTTTCATACTCTGCTGCATTGCACGAAGGCCGTCCGCACCGGAGGCGTTTCCAAGGGCAGATTCCTCAAGAATGATCCGGCGGCAGTCGGAGAAGGCATCCTCGGAAACGGGGGCGTCCTGCTTTTGCAGCACCGCCGTCAGATGCGCCATCTCCTCGGGCGTAAGCACACCCTCCAGCGCGGCGGGCGTCACCCGAAGATCGTCTCTCCAGCGCTGCTTCAAAAGCCCGTAGGCGCGGCCAAAGAAAGGCACGGAAAAATGCTCCGGCAGGAGTCCCTCCGTCTGTGCGAACAACTCCGGCTCTTTCAGAAGCATCCGCAGCAGGCACTCCTCCGCCATTGCGGAGCGGACATTGTCATAGCGCAGCTCCCGGCTGCGGGGCTGCACCGCCGCCGCAGGATCAAGCGCGCGCTTTTCCTGTTCTCTGCGCTGGCGTGCCATACGGCGCTTGAAAGCCTTGCCGATTTCCAGCTTCATGACCTCCGGCGTGAGGCCGGCAACCTCCGCCGCACGCGCGCCGTAAATTTCCCGCTCAACCGCCGTGGAAAAGGTTGAAATCAGCTCGGCCGCCTGCTTTGCAAATTCAACTCTCTGTTCGTCGGAGGAAAAATCAAACTGCGCCTGCAGGGAGCGGAGACGGTATTCCGCCTGATTCTCCGATTCCTTCAGCAGCAGGCGGAAGCGGTCTGCCCCGTATTTTTTCAGGAATTCGTCCGGGTCCTTCGCGCCCTGCATCCGCAGAACCTTGACCCGCAGTCCCGTCTTTTCCAGCATGGGAATCGCCCGTCTCGTGGCGTTCTGCCCGGCCTCGTCGCCGTCGTAGGTCAGCACAACCTCATTCGTATATTTGGACAACAGGTCCGCGTGCTCCTGCGTCAGCGAGGTGCCGAGGGAGGCCACCGCACAGTCGAAGCCGTACTGGTGCAGGGAAATCGCATCCATATAGCCTTCCGTCAGAATGATGTACCCCTGCTTACTCTTTTTGACGACATTCATCGCGAAGAGGTTCCTCCGCTTGTTAAAAATGACCGTCTCCGGCGAATTGAGATATTTGGGGGTCGAATCGTCCATGACCCGGCCGCCGAAGCCTATGACATTGCCCCGCACGTCGATGATCGGGAACATCAGGCGGTTGCGGAAGCGGTCATAAAGCGTCCCCTTCGTTTTATTCTGCAGCACAAGGCCGGCCTCAAGCAATTCTTCCTTGGTGAAGCCGCGGGCGGTCATCGCGTCCAGAAGCGCGCTCCATTGATCGGGGGCAAACCCCAGCCCGAAGCGCGTGATCGTATCCGCCGACAGGCCGCGTGCGGCGGCATAGCGCCTGGCCTCCCCCGCCTGCGGCGTTTTGAGCTGCGCATGAAAAAAGCGGGCTGCCTCTTTGCAAAGCGCCCAGAGGCGCTCCTTCTTTTTGTACTGCGACTGATAAGTGTCGTCCTCCGGCACCTCAAGCCCGGCGCGCTTCGCAAGAAAGCGCACCGCATCAGGATAACTGAGGTTTTCAATCTCCATGATGAAGTTGACGACGCCGCCGCCCTTGTGGCAGCCGAAGCAATAATAGATTCCCTTTTCGGGTGAGACGGAAAAAGAGGGCGTTTTTTCGCCGTGAAAGGGGCAAAGGCCGAAGAGATTGCTTCCCTTTCTGGTCAGCGCGACATACTGTCCCACAACGTCCTCAATGGGATTGCGGGCGCTCAGCTCGTCCAGAAATGCCGGCGAAAAGGCCATGTTCTCCCTCCTGTCAGTCTCGTAGCTGCCAAGCCGTCGGAATGAACAGCTCGGAATATTTGTAGATTGCGTATTTGTCCGTCATGCCCGCGATGTAATCGCAGACCGTCCGGCCCATTCCTTCAAAGGTAACCTGCGGCTGAAAATCCGCCGGAAGCTTCTCCGGATGCTTGATATAGTATTCGTACAGTTCCTGAAGGATCCGGCGCGCCTTGGACTCCTCCCCCTTGGCGACCGGATTCTTATAGACCCGTTCAAACATAAACCCGCGCAGCGCCTCCATCGCCTGGCCGATCTCCGGGTCCATGCCCAGCTCGCCGCAGTTCAGCGTATGGAAAACCATATTCGTGACAAGCGTGTTGATCCGATCCCGGTGGCTCTCCCCCAGCACCTCCGCAATTTCCCGCGGAATATCCTGGTTCGTGAGGATACCGGCGCGCATTGCGTCGTCAATATCATGATTGATATAGGCGATCTGGTCGGAGATCCGCACGATTTGCCCCTCCAGTGTCTCGGGCAGACGGCTGGATCTGGTATGCCCCAGAATTCCCATCCGCACCTCATAGGTCAGGTTCAGGCCCGTGCCATCCTTTTCCAGAATATCAACCACGCGCAGAGACTGCTCGTTATGGTGGAAGGGCGTCCCCATCACCTCGGACAGCGCAACCTCTCCGGCGTGGCCGAAGGGCGTATGTCCGAGATCATGTCCAAAAGCAATGGCCTCGGCCAAATCCTCGTTCAGACGCAGCGCGCGGGTGATCGTCCGGGCGATCCGCGCCACTTCGAGCGTATGGGTCATACGGGTACGGTAATGATCTCCCTCCGGCTGCAAAAAAACCTGCGTCTTGTGCATCAGGCGCCGGAAGGACTTGCTGTGCAGAATTCGGTCGGAATCCCGCTGGTAGCAGGTGCGCACATCGTTTTCCGTTTCGGCTTCTTCCCGCAGGCGGCCCCGCGTGGCGTCCGAAAACTGCGCCAGTCTGCTCAGACGGAAATGTTCCTCCTGTTCCAGTTGTTCACGGATCGTCATTGCCAGCACTCTCCTTTTGAAGACTCACGTTCTGTGCGAATGGGTATCTACGCATTGCCCACCTTGTCCAGCGGGACGGCTCGGTATTCGTTTTCGCCGGTCACACCCTCGATCGTTCCGGCGGAAAGATCGTACACATGATCCAGAAAAGGCGTGACCTGCGTCTGCGGAAGCAGCAGGTCAAAGCTGACGTCCGCGCCGAATTCCACGTTCTGCACGATACCGCTGAAAGCGGTCACCGCCAGCCGCAGCCGCTCGTACCAGCGGTAGGGGCAAGGCAGATACACCCTCGTCCAGACCCGCTTGATCGAGCGGCCCGCCGCATCCAGCGCCAGCTTGGCGCCGTGCGCGTAAGCGCGTACCAGTCCTCCCGCGCCGAGCAGAATCCCGCCGAAGTACCGCGTGACGACGCAGGTCACATTGTAGATTTCTTCCCGCTGCAGCACCTGCAGAACCGGCATTCCCGCCGTTCCGCCCGGCTCTCCGTCATCCGAGAAGCGGGTTGCCCCTCCCTTGATGATATAGGCATAGACATTGTGCGTGGCGTCCCAGTAAGTCTCACGCATCTGCTTCAGGCACGCCAAAGCCTGTTCCTCGGTCTCCGTGCGGAAAATATGTCCGATAAAGCGGGAGCGGCGTTCGATGAACTCCGCTTCCGCGTCTGAGGAAGGCACCAGATACTCTGTCATACCGCCGGCCTCTTTTCAAAGCCGCGATACCGGCCGTACAGCTCCGCATTGCAGATCGTCTCGACCTCGATCCCGTCGGCGCTGTACTCGGTCCGCAGCACCTGCGCCTGATCGTGCAGGATCTCAAGCACTCCGGCCTGGGAATAAGGCAGCAGCAGCGTCACATGATGCAGCGCTCCCAGCAGCGTTTGCTCCATGCGCGTCAGCAGCTCGTCCATACCGATGCCGCTGCGCGCGCACATCGGAATGTTCTTTTCCCCAACGGGGATAGCGGAAATGTCCTCCAGCAGATCGGCCTTGTTATAGCAGCGCAGGACGGGCACACCGGGCTTCGCCAGTTTTTCAATAAGGCGGTTCACCACCTGAATATGCGCCTCGCGCTCCGGATCGGATGCATCGATTACATGCAGCAGCAGATCGGCGTACTGCAGCTCCTCCATCGTCGCCTTGAACGCCTCGATCAGATCATGCGGCAGCTTTGCGATGAAGCCGACGGTGTCGGAAAGCAGGACATCCAGATGATCGGAAACGTGCAGCCGGCGCGTCGTCGTGTCCAGCGTATCGAACAGGCGGTCATTCGCCGGAATACCGGCCTGAGTGAGCTGGTTCAGAAGCGTGGACTTTCCAGCGTTTGTATATCCCACAAGCGCCACCACCAGAACGGAATTCTTGATGCGCCGTTCCCGCTGGACGGCGCGGACCTTGCGCACCTCGGCCAGCTCGTCCTGCAGTCTGGCGATCCGCTCGCGGATGTGGCGGCGGTCGGTTTCCAATTTGGTTTCGCCGGGGCCGCGGGTGCCGATCCCGCCGCCGAGTCTCGACATGGATTTGCCCATGCCGGACAGCTTAGGCAGCAAATACTGGTACTGCGCCAGCTCCACCTGAAGGCGGCCCTCCGCCGTTTTTGCTCTCTGCGCGAAAATATCCAGAATGAGGGCACTGCGATCCAGCACACTGGCCTGCGTCAGCTCCTCCAGCGACCGGATCTGCGCGGGAGACAGATCATTGTCAAACACCACCAGCGTCGCGCCGGAGCTTTCCGCAAGCTGGCGAACCTCCTCCGCCTTTCCCTCACCGATAAAACTGTGCGGATCCGGCGTGTGGCGGTTCTGCAGCACCTTTGCGACACAGATGCCCCCCGCCGTCTCCAGCAGCGCCTCCAGTTCGTCCAGAGACGCGTCCGTCGCGGTTTCCTCCGGCTTGAAGCAATCGGCGTTCAGACCCACCAGAATTGCCTTCTCTGAGGCCACACGGTCGTTTGGATTCATCACGATCTCCTAACATTTGACAAAATATGAAAAAAGTCCGCACCGATACGATGCGAACTTTACTCATTACTTCAGACCGAATTTCTTGTTGAAACGGTCAACACGTCCACCCGTGTCAACCAGCTTCTGTTTGCCGGTATAGAAAGGGTGGCACTTGGAGCAAATTTCAACCTTGATGTCCTTCTTTGTGGACCCGGTCTCGATAACCTCGCCGCACGCGCATCTGATCGTCGTCTGTTCGTACTTCGGATGGATTCCTTCCTTCATTGCATTCACCTCTTTCTTCTCAGTCGTAAAAGGGCAATCTGTCCCTCGTATTTTCAATCGCCCGACTATATTATCACACATTTATTCGGATTGCAAGCGTTTTTTTCGTTTTTTCAACTGCAAACGGAAAAACATTGCCTTCCCTGTCGAACGGAGGTCGCGTCTTACTCCTGCGGCATCTCGGACGGCAGCGCAGGCTCAATCATAATCTTATTGGTGAACGCTCCCATTTTGATCCGTGCCTTGACATAGGCGCAGGGCGCCTGCGGCGTCAGGGTGAAGGTCAGGTCGCTGCATTTTCTCGTCATACCGCAGGTGATATGCAGGGTGTAGGTGCCGAAGGGCAGCGGAATGCGGATGCTCTGCTTGTTTGCGAGGTGTCCGTAGGGCTGGCCGTTGAGGTAGATCCCGTAGCCTACCGCGATGCCGATGGGCGAACCCATTCGGTAAATCTGCACCATTCCCATCCCTGCAAAGCTGATGGGCGTGCCGCATTTGCCGCAGGCGCAGTCTCCCAGCGTCTCCAGAAGCTCCCCGCATTGGGGACATTTGGTGCGAAGCATGATTGCCATAATGATCTCTCCTTTCTCTTTTGTAACTTTAATACCATATTTTCTACGGTTTGTCAACAAGTCGCGTCAGGGAATACGGAATACTCGGGCTTTTCGCTCTAAGTTTACATAAAACTCTTCCGTTTCGCAGAAGAGCGGAAAAAGGTCAGCCGCGCGGCGTTCCAAAGCGGCATACGCGCAGTCGGGCGCACGCTGTCCGGTATGGAGAAGCGGCAGATCCCCGCCCTGCTTTGCCTGCCGCAGCACCCTCTGCCCCCGGCCGTTCACGGCCAGAACACGGACATAGGGCGCAGGCTGCATGAGCATTTCCTCCGTGATCCCCAGACAGGCACACAGCAGCAGCCGCATCAGGCGCGTGCGCGTATACCGCTTGGACTTTGCCGCCTGCACGATGGCCTCCAGCGTCGGCTCCGTGCGGCAGGCGGACAGCACTTTCCGCCAAAGTCCCTCGGAGCCGAAAGGCAGGCGTTCAAACTCCGCCTCTTCCATGCTCCGCAGCCGTGCCAGCCATGCCCGCTGTCCGGCCGCAACGCTATGGCGCGGCACGCCGGCAAAGCAGGCCAGCGCGTCCTCCGGAACGTAGCCGTGCCAGTCCGTCTGCGTCCGCAGAAAGGACGCGGAGGGCGCGTCTGGGTCCGTCCCGCCGTGGTAGTCCCCCTCCCTGTGGATCAAAAGCGGCTGAATGGCACTGTTCCGGCGCAGCAGCGCCTTGCAGTATTCCACAGCCAGAATGGCGTTCGGCGTTTCCAGCACGGAGCCGTCCTCTCCCATTGCTTCCAGAGCAAGCTGGCGCGCCGTTGGGAAGGAAACGCCCGCCTTCAGCTCCTTCTTCAGATTTTGCGAGAATTCCGGCTTGTCCAGTGCCTTTGCGGTTGACATAATTATATTTATGTCATCTGTCTCGCTTCCAAAGCAAAGCCCGTCGATGCAGCCCATACGGTCAAGGATTTCCACACCCCCGGCCGCGAAGCCCTCCGCTGAGCGCAGGGCATAGGTCACGGGCAGCTCCAGCACCAGATCCGCGCCGCACAGCGCCGCTGCCTTCGCTCTCGTCCACTTGTCAAAAATCGCCGGCTCGCCCCGCTGGACATAGTTGCCGCTCATCAGGCAGACGCATACGCCCCCCTGCTCGCGCACCGCGCGCAACTGCCTTGCATGGCCGTTGTGGAAGGGGTTGTATTCGCAGATAATGCCGACGTTTTTCACAAAATTCTCCTCATTTCAAAAAAATACTTGTCACCCGGACAAATCTATTATAGAATAGGTACGTATGTGCTAATACTACCACAAAATGCAAAAAAAAGAAACAAGTTTTTACAGGAGTTGAAGTCATCATGAACATTCTTGTCATCAACGCGGGCAGCTCTTCTCTCAAATACCAGCTCATGAACCCGGAAACCGGCGAGGTTTTCGCAAAGGGCCTGTGCGAGCGGATCTATATTGACGGCAGGCTGACCCACAAGGTTCCCTCCAAAAATGTAAAGGTCGAACGCGAAATCCCGATGCCCACCCATGCCGAGGCGATCGAGGCCGTCCTTTCCATTCTGGTCGACCCGGAATACGGCGTCCTCCGCTCCGTCGATGAGATCGACGCCGTCGGCCACCGTGTTCTGCATGGCGGCGACAAGTTCATCGAGTCCTGCATCATCGACGAAGCCTGCAAGCAGGCCATCCGCGACTGCATCCCCCTCGGTCCGCTGCACAACCCCGCCAACCTCATGGGGATTGAGGCCTGCGAGAAGGTCATGCCCGGCACGCCGCAGGTTGCCGTGTTCGACACCGCTTTTCATATGACCATGCCGCCGAAGGCCTACCGCTACGCCATTCCCACCAAGTATTATGAAGAGGATCATCTGCGCCGCTACGGCTTCCACGGCACCTCTCACCGCTTCGTCTCCAAGCGCGCCATTGAGCTGATGGGCAAGCCCGCCAGCGAGCTGAAGATCATTGTCTGCCATCTCGGCAACGGCTCCTCCCTCTCCGCCGTTGCGGACGGCAAGTGTCAGGATACCTCCATGGGCCTGAGCCCGCTGGCCGGCGTCCCCATGGGAACCCGCGCGGGCGACATTGACACCTGTGTCGCACAGTTCATCATGAATAAGTACCACATGAGCGCCGACGAATGTCTGACCATGCTCAACAAGCAGTCCGGCGTTCTGGCTCTGTCCAACGGTCTGTCCTCCGATTTCCGCGATCTGGAGGCCGGCGCAAAGGACGGAAACGAAGCCTGTCAGCTTGCGCTGGACAAGTTCTGCTATGAAGTCCGCAAGTATATCGGCGCCTATGCCGCGGCGCTCGGCGGGCTGGACTGTCTGGTCTTTACCGCGGGCGTCGGCGAGAACGGCTGCACCAACCGCGCCGCCATTTGCGAGGGGCTGGAATTCCTCGGCGTCAAGCTCGATCCGGAACGCAACAAGGTTCGCGGCGAGGAAGCCCTGATCTCTGCGGACGATTCGCGCGTCAAGGTCTGGGTCATCCCCACCAACGAGGAACTGATGATCGCGCAGGACACCGCCGCACTCTGCAAACGCTGATCTGAACAGCGGACTGCCGCGATACACGGCAGTCCGCTTTTTCTTACGGAACCTTCCGGTATTTTCCGCGTCCAAAGAAGACAATGGATCATGCCGGTTCTTGATAAAAAGCATTTATGGCTTTTTGGTACCGAAGGTGCATCGAGAGCCGATGAGAGGCTCTTGCCACAAAAAGGCAGCGCAAACCGCGATGCTTTCTTAATGAAAACCGGAGGTTTTTATTAAGAACCAGTATTAATGAGGTGTTTTGTATGAAGCGAATTGTGATTCTTTTTCTCTCCCTGGTCCTGCTGCTGAGCGCCTGCGGTACCCTGCCGGCGGAGCAACCCCCCACAACTTCCTCTGCCACGGAGGCCACACAGGAGCCGTCAGCACCCCAGAAAGCCTCCACTCTTTTGGACAGCCGGGAAGCCTTTGACAGCAATGGCGTGCTCTGGTATCTTCCCAACGAAAAAGTGGAAACGATGACCTATCCCACGCTACGTGAGTTTTGCGGAAATCTGCTGCTGACCTCCACCAGGTTCATCAGCGACGGCAACGCCGAGCTGACCCTGGTGCTGCTGGACGGGGCAGATGGGCAGGTTCTGAAGGAAGTCAGCCAGTCCGTTGCGGAGGATACCGGGGCGCAGATACTTGGGGATCGGATTGCCATCTGCAACAACGTTTCCGGCAAGGTCACCCTGCTGGATTCCTCTCTGGAAGAGATAAAGCAGTATACGCTGACGCCGGACACAAGCGCGTGGTATTTGGGGAGCGATTTCGACACGCTCTACAAATGCAGCTATACCGACGGGCTCCGCGTCTGTTCGGCTTCCACCGGAGAGGAACGCTCCGCCTTTGCCCTCACCGAGGTCAGCCCCACCGGCTTCAGCCGCGGCACGGATCTCTCCCTCTCATGCGTTGATCTGCAAACGCAGAAAAATGCCTGCGTCTGTCTGGATCTTGCCTCCGGCGAGCTTCTCTCCCCGCCCTTTTCCGGCGACTTCGGTTATGCTTACCGCAGCGGCGAAATGTGGCTGGCCTGTCTCTATGCCGACCCCAATGTCTGTTACCTCGGCACGGACGGCGCTGCCTCCGTCGTTCGTACACAGGACGGGAATCTGTCTCTGCTGGACCCGCGGCAGCATCTGCTCTTCAGTGCCTTTGACGGCACGCTGACGCTCTACGACCGCAGCGGAGCCTTCCTCTCCCAATGCGCCCTGCCCGGGCTCTATGTCGGAAGCCTCCTCTGGCGGGAGGAACTCGGCGGCTATCTCCTGCTGGCGATCGACGGCTACAATCAGACGCGGATGTTCTTCTGGGATATCGGCACCGGCCTGACTGGCGACAGTCTCGCAGCGCAGCCGCTTGAGGAATACCTGTATCTTCCGGACGGCGCCAGCGCCGACGCCTCGCTCTACCAGCGGGCGCGGGAGCTTTCCAGCCGCTACGGCCTTGAGATCCGGATTGCCGATCAGTGCGGCACCTCTTTCCCCTATTTTGAAACCTACCAGATTTCGGACAGCGCACTTATCACCGCCGCGCTCGATGGTCTGCAAGCGGCTCTGTCGAACTACCCTGAGGGGTTCTTCCGCCAGCTTTCCTACGGACATATTGAAAAAGTACAGATTCAGCTCGTCGGCGGGCTGACCGCGACCAACGGCTTCGGCGGCGACCTCAACTACGCCGCCTTCACCGAGCCGGACAACAATGTCTACCGCATGGTGGTCGACATCAATTCCAGAATGCCTGACACCTTCTACCACGAGTTTTCACATATCATCGACAGCCGTCTGGCATGGGATGCCGCGCACCGGCAGGACGCGCTTTTCTCCGAGGACGAATGGCGCTCCCTGCAGCCGGAGGGCTTCACCTATTCGGAAACCTACGACACCCTGCCGGGCGGCATCCAACCGGAATGGTATTCCTACTTCATCGATGACTATGCCATGACCAACGCGACCGAGGATCGTGCGCGGATTCTTGAATACGCGATGGGAGATTCGGCCGCGATTTTCCAAAACGCGCCGGGGCTTCTGAAAAAACTGCAATACTACTGCGACTGCATCCGTGATTGCTTTGACACGGCAGGCTGGCCGCAGACGACGGCATGGGAGACGCCCCTTGCCAACTGAAAAACAACTGCGGAAGGCCGCTCTGCGTCGCGGCATCCGCTTCTGAAAGGATTGGAGGATTCCTGATGACTGTTTCTGAACGCTTTCTGAAATATGTTTCCTTTGACACACAGTCCGACGAAACGTCGGAACACTGTCCTTCCACCGACAAGCAGAAGACTCTTGGGCAGGCGCTGGTGGAAGAAATGCTCGCCATGGGCATCGCCGATGCGCACATGGACGAAAACGGCTACGTCTACGGCACCGTCCCCGGCGAAAAAGATGCGCCGGTCATCGGCCTGATCGCGCATATGGACACCTCGCCCGACTGCTCCGGTAAGGACGTCCGGGCCAAAATCGTCAAATATGAGGGTGGAGACATCCTGCTGAACGAGGAAAAGCAGATTGTTTTGAAGCTCTCCGACTTTCCCATTCTCGGCTGCAGCACCGGCAAGCACCTGATCGTCACGGACGGCACGACGCTGCTGGGCGCGGATGACAAGGCGGGAATCGCGGAAATTCTGACCGCCGCGGAGGAACTGATGGCCTCCGGCGCACCGCACGCGACGCTGCGAATTGGCTTCACGCCGGACGAGGAGATCGGCCGCGGCGCAGACCGCTTCGACCTCGCCCATTTTGGAGCGGATTATGCCTACACCGTGGACGGCGGCACGCTGGGCGAGTTGGAATACGAGAATTTCAATGCCGCCTCCGCTCTTGTCACCGTCCACGGGCGCAACGTCCATCCGGGCAGCGCAAAAAACTGCATGGTCAATTCTCAGCACATCGCGATGGAATTCCACGCGCTGCTGCCAGTACATGACCGTCCGGAGAGCACGGAAGGCTATGAGGGCTTCAGTCACCTGTGCGAAATGCACGGCGAGGTCGAGCAGACGACGCTGGAATACATCATCCGCGATCATGACCGTGCAAAATTTGAGCGCCGGAAGGAGCAGTTTTCCGAAATCGCCGCATTTTTGAACCGGAAATACGGCTGCGGCACAGTTGAATTGACGCTGCGCGACAGCTATTACAACATGCGGGAAAAGATCGAGCCGAATATGTTTATCGTGCGGGCCGCGGAAAAAGCCATGCGCGAAGCCGGCGTCACTCCCAGCATCGTTCCCATCCGCGGAGGCACGGACGGCGCACGGCTCTCCTATGAAGGTCTGCCCTGCCCCAACCTCTTCACGGGCGGCGAAAATTACCACGGGCGCTTTGAGTATATTCCCGTCGAGGATATGCAGGCCGGCGTCCGCGTTCTGAAAAATCTGCTGACGGATGCGGTGAAACAGAATGACGCCGAATGAATATCAGACGCAGGCTATGCGCTGGCTGAATCCGGCACTGTCGGAGCGAGATACGCTCATCAACGGTGTGATGGGCCTGTGCGGGGAGTCTGGCGAGGTTATCGACCTCGTGAAAAAGCATCTTTCGCAGGGGCATCCGCTGGATAAGGAGGCCGTCGCAAAAGAGCTGGGTGACGTGGCCTGGTATCTGGCCGAAACCGCCTATATTCTAGGTTATCCGCTGGAAGAAATTCTGCAGAAGAATCTGGAAAAGCTCTCCAGACGTTATCCGGACGGGTTTTCTCCGGAACGCTCTCTTGCCCGGACAGAATAAGCAAAGGTTCCCGCCTGC
>CAJMQR010000019.1 GCA_905215665.1 uncultured bacterium
CAGAATAGAAAATCATAGATACCCGTCTCATTATGATCTTCATATTAAAATGTTCATTCTGCCGAATGAAACATTTTAATTGAATATCAATATAAAGGGGCAACGTGAACAGCGGTACCTTCCTAATATGAAACGAAGGTTTTTATTAAAAATTAGTATTACAAACCGAACGCCCTGCCGCTTTCCCAAATTGCGGCAGGGCGTTTTGATCTCTTGTTCTTTCCGATGTTCCCGCCGGTTTGCCGGAGGGCAAAGACAGGGGCATGGCCGGTTTCCGGCCATGCCCCTGAAAAATCTTTAGTTTTTCTCCAGCAGGCGCAGGAATTCATCGATGTCGCGGCTGATGGATTCCAAACTGCTCTCCCAGAAGCGCCGGTCGGTCAGGTCGATCCCCGCGATCGCGGCGGCATCCTCGGCGCTCATAACGCTCGTCGCGTGCAGCAGCGCCTTATACTTCGGCACGAACGCAGCGCCCTCCTCGCGGTACCTGGCATACAGGCCGCGGGCAAACAGGCCACCAAAGGCATAGGGGAAGTTGTAGAAGCTGAGAGAGCCGGAATAGTAATGGCTCTTGCACAGCCACATATACGGGTGCAGGAAATTCTGGTCCAGCCCGTCGCCATAGGCTTTTTTCTGCGCCTCCAGCATCATCTCGCACAGACGCTCGGCGGGGAGGAACTGCTCTTCCCGGTGCGCGAAGACCTCCGTTTCAAACAGATAGCGGCTGTAAATATCGCAGATGATCTGGCAGGCGTCCATGAGCTGAGACTCCAGAATCGCCAGGCGCTCGCCGTCCGTCTGCGCGGCGGCATAGGCCGCGTTGTTGACGATGTTTTCATTGAAGGTGGAGGCCGTCTCCGCCACGGGCATGGAATATTCCTTGTTCAGTGGGCGGTGGTCATAGAGATTCACATTGTGGAAGGCGTGGCCCAGCTCGTGCGCCAGCGTGACGATGTCGGAATAGGTTCCGTCAAAATTCGTCAGGATACGGCTCTGGCGAATGGATTGGATGCCCTGACAGAAGGCGCCGCCGACCTTCCCCTCGCGCGGGAAGAAATCGATCCAGTCGTGGTCAAAGGCCTCCTGCACCATGGCGCGCAGCGCTTCATCAAAGCCGCCGAAAAGACGCAGGAGCAGTTCCCGCGCATCCTCCACCGAGTATTTCCGGTTGTTTTCTCCCATAGGCGCGAACATGTCATACCACGGCATCCCGTTTTCATGCCCCAGCGCCTTTGCCTTGCCGCGCAGATACGCCCAGAACTTCGGCAGGTATTCGTCTATCGCCGCAAACATGGCGTCGAGGGTTTTGCGCTCCATGCGCGCGTCGTAAAGCGCCCGCTGCAGGGGGGACTCATAGCCCCGCAGACGGCAGTCGTTGAGCATCTGCAGCTTGATGGAGTTGAGCGAAAAGGCCACCGGATCCGCAATTTTGGGATAGCACTTCAGCTCCGCCTCATAAGCCTCGCGGCGGGTTGCCGGATCGGGATCATAGGCAAGATTGCGGATGGCGGAGAGCGTCGTTGTCTTTCCGCGGAATTCCACCTGCACGGAGGAGGTCAGATAGGCCTGAAGTTCCTCCCACGCGCTGGCGCCGGAAAGATCCATCCGCGCCATGATTTCCTCTTCCTTCTGCTCCAGAAGATACCGGCTGTCCTTCCGGATATTGGTCAGCAGATAGCGGTATTCCGTCAGAACAGGGTCGGAAGCGATGATTGCGTCCAGGTTTTCCTGCTTTGCCACAAACTGCCGGAAGGCGGTCTGCGCACCGACGATCTCCGCAAGCTTCCCCTTCAGGCGGCCGAAAACGGACGCGCTCTGCGTGTCCTTCGTGTCGGCAGCCTGACGGAGCCCTGCATAGATACCCAGACGCTCGGCCAGCTTCTCCAGTTCCTCCTGAAGCTCCAGCACGGCGCGGATCTCCGCCGCCGGCGCCGCACTGCCGAGGCAGGCGGTGCGTTCCTGATAGCGGGCGCAAAGCTCCTCCAGCTTTTTCCAGTCGGCAAGGAAGTGCTCATCCTCAAAGCCTGTGTAAAGCGCGTCCAGCGACCATTTGTAATCCATCGTCATTACTTCCTTTCATGCTTGTTGCCGCCCTTATGCGGCGGTTTTCCCTGATCTTTTATGGCGCAGCACCCATGCCCAGGTCATCAGGCCGCAAATCGCCACGTTGCAGTAGAAGGAAATGCCGCGCGACAGCAGATTAAAGCTGACGGCGTCGGAAAAATAGTTGCCGCAGATATCGACGAACAGCCAGTCCGCCGCGCCGACCGCGCCGGGCAGCGGCACGGCGTTCGAGCCGAGATAGACATGGCTCTGCCCGATGAAAATATCAAGCCAGTCCTTTTTTGCCCCGCCGAGCGCCAGAAAGACCAGCACCGGCACCATGAGCATGCAAATCCTCTGCCCCAGATTGAGCAGGAACGACCGTACAAGCATCCCCGTATTGCCGCGGACAGAACAGGCGCAGTTTTCATAGTTCTCAATCCAACCGTCCAGCTTTTTGCGTTTCTCCTCGGCGTTACGCAGGAGATGGAGCTTCGCCAGCAGGGAAATGCTCCAGTTGCAGATGGAAAGAACCATCTGCGGACGGAAAAGCAGCAGAATCAGCAGAACCGCCAGCGCGGCCTGAATGAGCGCGCCCAGCAGCACCAGCACCAGCGAAGCCGTGTGAAACTCCAGAAAGATGGACGGCCGCAGCAGCACGCACAGCAGGCTGACCAGGAACATCGCAACCTTATAAAGAATCAGATTCAGCAGCAGCGCGACGGACGCCACCTCCATGGGGATATCGTCCGTATACATGCAGTAGGCCGCGACGGGCTGCCCGCCGGAGGCCGAAGGCGTAATTGCGGAAAAAAACAGATCGGCCGCACAGAAGACCAGTCCATGATAAACCGGCCTGCGGTAGCCGAGACTGCTGCAAATCATGCGGAGGCTCATGCCCTCGCAGAAAATGATACCCAGCATGCATATGAACGCAGCGCCCAGAAGCCAGTGGTCCGAGTCGCAGCAGCACTGCCAAAAGCCGGAAAAGGAAAAGTCCTGGCTGGTGATCTGTACCAGCACGGTGACGACAGTCAGAAGAAGAAAGACCGCAAGCCATAACATCCGTTTTTTTGTCATGGCAGCATCCCCGTAAATCGTCCGTTTGTTTCTATATGTATCATATTGTTTTCCTCCATTTCCCGTAGTATAGCACGAAACGGCAGGTCTTGCAATCCCAAAAAGTCTCCGCGGCCGGCGAACCGGCTGCGGAGAGGAAAATTGCAGCAAATAGCCAGCTTAGGGCTTTATTTGCGGATCAGAGGATGACGCCGCCGCCCAGCAGCGTGTCTCCGTCGTAGAGGACGGCCGCCTGTCCCGGCGTCACCGCCCGCTGCGGCTCGTCAAAGGTCAGACGGACGATTCCGCCGTCCGCGGGCTCTGCCCGGGTCCACCGTTCCGGCTGGCGGTAGCGGAGCTTCGCTTTGCAGCGGATCGCCTCCTGCGGCGCTTCCCCGGAGATCCAGCGGAACTGTCCCACCAGCACCTCACGCCGGTATAGCTCCTCCTCGTCTCCCAAAACCACCGTATTGCTCTCCGGGCAGATGCGGCAGACATACTTCTTCTCCGGCAAATGCAGCCCCAGTCCGCGGTGCTGGCCGATGGTGTAGCGGATGATTCCGTTGTGCCGGCCCAAAACCCTGCCGCTGCTGTCCACAAAGTCGCCCGGCTCCGCCTTTTTCCCGGTGTGCAGCTCAATGACTGCGGCGTAATCTCCGTTCGGAACAAAGCAGATGTCCTGGCTGTCCGGCTTTTCCGCGTTCAGAAAACCGCTTTCCTCCGCGATCCGCCGTGTCTCCGCCTTGCAGAGACCGCCCAGCGGGAAAAGCGTGTGGGCAAGCTGCTCCTGCGTCATATCGTAGAGGACATAGCTCTGATCCTTTGACGGATCAGCCGCCTTTTTCAGCAGGTATTTCCCATTTTCAAAGGTGATGCGGGCATAATGCCCCGTCGCCACATGGTCGCAGCCGAGCACCTTCGCGCGCTCAAAGAGCTTGTCGAATTTCATGTAGCGGTTGCAGTCGATGCAGGGATTCGGCGTGATTCCCCGGCAATAGCTGTCGATGAATTTTCCGATCACCTTTTCACGGAAGCTGTCGGAAAAATTAAACACATAGTAGGGCATCCCCAGCCGGCAGGCAACGCTTCTGGCGTCCTCCACATCGTCCAGAGAGCAGCAGGTATGCGCGCGGGAGATGCCCGCGTCCTCGTTCCCGTAGAGCTTCATCGTGCAGCCGATGCAGGTATGACCGCCGTCCGTGAGCAGCTTGGCGGCGACGCTGGAATCCACGCCGCCGCTCATGGCAACAAGCACCTTCATTTCAGTCCACCGCCGGCGTGGCCCGCATGGCAAGGATGGTGCGGGAGATAAGCTCGTCCAGTGTCCAGCCCAGCATCTCCGCGCCCCGCTCTATGACCTCGCGGGAGCAGCCCGCCGCGAAATTGGCGGTCTTGAATTTCTTTTTCACGGATTTCAACTCAAGATCCTGCACGCTCTTCGACGGGCGCATCAGGGCCACCGCCCCGATCAGCCCGGTCAGCTCGTCCGTGGCATACAGAATCTTCTCCATGGTGTGTTCGGGACGGATGTCCACCGTGAGGCCGTAGCCGTGGCTCGCGGCGGCGTGAATGATGGCTTCGTCCAGTCCGGCCGCGCGCATCAGCTCCTGTTCCTTGACGCAGTGCTGCTCCGGAAAGCGTTCGAAGTCCAGATCATGCAGCAGGCCGACGACGCCCCAGAACTCCGCTTCGCCGCCATAGCCCAGCTCCCGCGCGAAGTATTCCATCACGCCGGAGACAATCTGCGCGTGCTTCAGGTGGAAGGGTTCGGAATTGTATTGCTTCAGAAGCGCAAGGGCCTCTTCCTTTGTCGGTATCATCGTTCTGTCCTCCTGTTTTTTCGCATACGCGGCAGGCGGAAGGGCGCCGCCGCGCAGGTATTTTTTCCGCCTTCCGGCGGATTTACAATAAGGTGCCGCTGAATCTCGGCTGTCAGAGCGGAAACTCCGCCGCGCGTCGCTCCAGTCCGGCAAAAAAGCGCGCCACGTGCAGTCCGTCCGCCAGCGCATGATGCACGGTCAGATTGACCGGCAGCAGGACGCGCTCGCCCTGGGAAAAGAATCTGCCGAAGGTGATGCGGGGATTGCTGTCGGCAGGCTGCGGTAACGGCAGGGAAAGCCCGGTAAAGGACAGCCACGGCAGGCTGGAGACAAACAGGAGGCTGTCGCCGTCCTCCCCGTCGTCTATGCACGGGGCGGCCTTGGCGCGCTCCACCTCCGCCTGCGCGTAGGGCAGAAACCGCGCAAAGGGCTGGCGGCAGTTCAGGCGGCAGTAGCAATAGCTGCCGTCCGGCAGGGCGACGGTGTGGGAGCTGTCGCACTGGGAATACTCCACCGCCGTGTCTCCCCGGATGCGGCGGCGCAGCTCCGGCACGTCGTTGGCGGCGTTGGCGGCGCAGTACAGCAGCGGCAGAAAAAAGGGCAGTCCCTCCCGGAGGGTCTTTTCGCGCAGCGGCGTGATGTCGCAGTTGGCGGTGACGGAGAGATAGGGGTTGGCCATGGTGCGGAAATAGTCGAAGTGCGCCCGGCGGGGATCGCCGGTCAGGTCGAGCAGGCGCGGCTCCATCTCAGAGCTTCTCCATGGCGGCGCGGATGCGGGAAACGGTGCGCTCATAGCCCAGAATCTGCATGACGGTATACAGGTCGGGAGAATTGCTCCTGCCCGTGACCGCGATGCGCAGGAAGGTCGAGACGTCCGCCACGGAGCCGGGGAAGGCGTCGGGATTTGCCTTGTATTCCTTCATGTCCGCGGCAAAACCGATCTGCGCGGTGATCTGCTTCACCTTTTCAAACCACCCGGCAGCGTCGTCCGAAAAATCGAAAACCGAGAGGAAACGCTCCAGCGCCTCACGGATGACACTTCCGGCGAAGTGCTCCGGGAAGCCCTCGGAAACAAAGAAGCGGTCATAGAAGAAGCCCATATAAGGGCGGACATCCTTCCACGTGGTCAGATCCTTGCGGGGCTTTTTCCCGCCGCGGCCGATGGCGAGAATCCTCTGCGCATAGGCCGGATCGCTTTCGAGCGCCTCGGCAAAGTCAGGGTCAAACTCCCGCGCATATTCCGCGGCAAGGTCATACACCGTCTGCGCATCCATGCGGGCAATCTCGTTTTTGGACACGTCGCACAGCTTGGCGTAATCGAACAGCGCGCCGGCGGGGTTGAGCTTTTTGCAGGAGAATTTGAAGTCATCCGACGGCGCGTCGGGATTCGCCTTGCGCCAGTCCTCATAGTTGGAGTTGAGCAGAGTCATGATATACTCATAAACCGCCCGCACGGGGAAGCCCTCCGCCTTGTAATAGGTCAGCGCCAGCTCCGGGTCCTTGCGTTTGGAGAGCTTGCGCTTGGAGGCGCCGTCCATCTTCATCAGCGGGCCGATGTGGACATACTTGGGCGCCTTGAAGCCCAGTGCCCGGAAAAGCTGCAGGTGGAAGGGCAGGCTGGGCAGCCATTCGTCGCCGCGGACGACGTGCGTCGTGCGCATCAGATGATCGTCCACCGCATGGGCGAAGTGATAGGTGGGAATACCGTCGGATTTCAGAAGCACCTGGTCGATGTCGTTTTCCGTGATGGTCAGCGCGCCCTTGACCAGGTCGTTGTATTTGAACTTGTTCTCGACACTGCCGGTGGAGCGGAAGCGTAGCACCCAGGGCTTGCCCGCCGCAATGGCGGCGGCTACGTCCTCAATGGAGCGGTCACGCCAGACGGCATAGCTGCCGTAGTAGCCGAAGTTGACCTTCTTCGCCTCCTGCTCGGCGCGCATTGCGGTCAGTTCCTCCTCCGTGCAGAAGCAGGGGTAGGCGTCTCCCTGCAGGACGAGCTGTTTGGCATAAACATGGTAGATCTCCGCGCGCTGGCGCTGGCGGTAGGGACCGTAATCGCCCTGATCGCCGTCCATGGTCGCGCCCTCGTCGAAGTGGATACCGTAGTGCTTCAGCGTATCGATCAGCACCTCAACCGCACCGGGAACCTCGCGCTTGGCGTCGGTATCCTCCACGCGCAGAAACAGGACGCCGCCGGACTGGTGCGCCATGCGCTCGGCAACGAGTCCCTGCACCAGATTGCCCAGATGGACAAAGCCGGTGGGGGAGGGCGCCATGCGGGTGACGACCGCGCCTTCGGGAAGGCTGCGGGGCGGATAGCGCTCCTCCAGCTGCTCCGGCGTTTCGGTCACCTGCGGGAAAAGGAGCTGTGCAAGCCTTGTTGTATCCATAGAAATTACCTCTGAATTCGTATTTTCCCGTATTATATCACGCGCGCACGGTGAAATCAATTGCGTACCGCGGCTTTTCCCCTTTCGGTGCGGAAAGCCGGACAGATTTTGAAAATAACAGATGCAAAGCGGCGGAAAATCGTATATAATGAAGCTATCCGACAAAAGGAGGGAACGCTTTGAAGCCTTCTTCCCTGCGCAAAAAGAAATTCTTCCTTCTGGATATGGACGGCACGATCTATCTGGGAGACACTCTCTTTGACGGCACCGTCGATTTTCTGGAGCATGTCCGGGCCTCCGGCGGAAAATATCTCTTTCTCACGAACAACTCCTCCCGAAGCGTGGAGGCTTACATAGAGCGCATGCGGCGGTTCGGTATTGAAACTTCAAAAAGCGACTATCTGACCTCCGTGGATGCGCTGACCGTCTATCTCGCGAAACACGGTTACCGTGAAAAGCGCCTTTACGCCTTCGGCACCGCGTCCTTCCGGCAGCAGCTTTCCGGCGCCGGTTTTTCCGTAACGGACCGTCTGGAGGACGGAATAGACACGCTTGTCTGCGGCTTTGACACGGAGCTGACCTTTCAGAAGCTGGAGGACGCCTGCATTCTTCTGAACCGCGGCGTGGATTTTATCGCCGCGAATCCGGACTGGGTCTGTCCCACCTGGTACGGCTATGTCCCCGACTGCGGAAGCGTCTGCGAGATGCTCTTCCGCGCCACGGGACGGCGGCCGGTCTTTATCGGCAAGCCCCAGCCGGAAATGGCACTGCTCGCTATGGAGCAATACGGCTACACGCCGGAGGAAACCCTGCTGATCGGCGACCGGCTATACACGGACATCGCCTGCGGCGTTCGTGCGGGAATAGACGCGGCGCTGGTTCTCTCCGGTGAAAGCACGCTTGCCGACGTGGAAAGCAGTCCGGAAAAACCGACGCACATTTTTCCCGACATCCGCGCAATCCTCAATCAACTGATGGGAGAGAAAACGATATGAAGCTCAACTACAAGCGTACCATTTTTGTCGGATTTGCCTTTTTCCTGATCTGCGCCTTCTGGCAGGCCTATGACAACACGATCCCCCTGATTCTGACGAACAAGTTCGGCCTGTCGCAGACGGCCTCGGGCGTTATCATGGCGCTGGACAACATTCTGGCGCTGTTTATGCTGCCTCTCTTCGGCGCAATCTCCGACAGGCACAAGGGGAAAATGGGGCGGCGCACGCCCTTCATCCTCATCGGCACGATCATTGCGGCGGTCGCCTTTGTGGGGCTGTCCTTTGTGGACAACCACCAGCTTGCAAGCATGCAGAAATACGCGCCGATCGACGACCCGGAGGCGTTGAGCTGCATCTATGAGGCGCAGGACGGCAAAACGCTGATGACGCCGGACGGCACGGAATTTGTGCTGTCGGAGGAGTTCACCGAGGAGGAATTCACGCAGATCCGCAGCCGGGTCGAGGAAAACGGCAAGTCCGTTCCGAATCCGGATTACACCGACTATGTCGTACCCGCGCGGCAGGCCTGCGCCCGGCAGATTACCCATGCGTATCCCCGGACGCTGATCGTTTTCATTGCCCTGCTGCTGGTGGCGCTGGTCGCCATGGCGACCTTCCGCAGTCCGGCGGTCGCGCTGATGCCGGACGTCACCATCAAGCCGCTGCGCAGCAAGGCAAACGCCGTCATCAACCTGATGGGTACCGCCGGCGGAATTCTGGTGCTGGTGCTGGGGATGGTTTTCGCCACCTCCTCCGTTCAGAATTCCATGATGTCCTACACCGGCTATTTCGCCGTGATCGCGGGCATTATGCTGCTGGCGCTTGCCATTTTCATGTGGAAGGTGCGGGAACCGAAGCTCGTGCGGCGGATGCAGGAGGAAAGCAGGCTGTACGGCATCGAGGAGGACGCGGAGGAGGATGCGCAGAAGCACCGGCTGAGCGGTGCGCAGCGCCGCTCTCTGCTGTTTCTTCTGACCTCTATTGTGCTGTGGTTTATGGGCTACAACGCCGTGACCTCCAAGTATTCTGTCTATGCCAGCAACGTTTTGAATAAGGACTACAATATGACACTGATGATCGCGCAGGCAGCCGCCATCGTCTCCTACCTGCCCGTCGGCATGATCTCCTCCCGTGTCGGGCGGAAAAAGACCATCCTCGCGGGCGTTGCGATGCTTTCGGCCCCCTTTGGCGTGGCCTGCTTCCTGCGGGAAAGCAGCCCGACACTGCTGATGAACGCGATGTTCGCGCTGGCCGGTATCGGCTGGGCGACGATCAACGTCAACTCCTTCCCCATGGTGGTCGAAATGTGCCGCGGCAGCGACGTGGGAAAATATACCGGCATTTATTACACCGCCAGCATGGCGGCGCAGACCGTGACGCCGATGTTCTCCGGCCTGCTGATGGATAAGCTGGGCATGACGAGCCTGTTCCCCTACGCCACCGTTTTTGTCGTGCTGGCTTTCGTGACGATGCTCTTCGTCATGCACGGAGATAACCGGCCCGTCGCAAAAAAAGGGCTGGAAGCCCTGGATATAGAGGACTGATTTTATGATTGTTTTTTGGATCTGCGCCGGCGTTCTGCTGCTGCTTGGCCTGCTGTGGCTGCTGGCACTCTGCGCCAAACGCAGAAAGTCCGGTTTTTTCGGACTGGAAAGCTATCACTACGCCCACCGGGGGCTGCATGACAGCCGGCAGGGCGTTCCCGAAAATTCGCTTTCCGCTTTCCGGCTTGCCGTACAGGCGGGCTACGGCGCGGAGCTGGACGTACATCTGAGCCGGGACGGCCGTCTGGTGGTCATGCACGACGAGAGTCTGAAGCGCACCGCCGGCGTGGAGCGGAACATCTGCGATATGACCGCGCAGGAGTTGGATGCCTGCCGGCTGGAGGGGACGGAGGAAAAGATCCCCTATCTGGAGGAAGTGCTGCCGCTCTTTGCCGGGAAAACCCCTCTGGTCGTGGAAATCAAGCCCTGCAAGGGCAACCATGCCCGTCTGACGGAGCTGACATGCAGGCTGCTTGACCGCTTCCCGGAGGTGTCCTACTGCATCGAATCCTTCGATCCGCGCGTGCTGTTCTGGCTGCGCCGGCACCGTCCGCAGATCGTGCGCGGGCAGCTCTCCTGCAATTTCCTGAAGGATCGCAACAATCTGGCCTGGCCGCTGGCCTTTCTGCTGACAAATCTCCTGACCGGTTTTCTGACTCTGCCGCATTTTATTGCCTACCGTTTCTCCGACCGCAGGAATCCCAGCCTGCGCCTGTGCCGGCGGCTCTGGGGCGTGCAGGAATTCTCATGGACCATCCGCAGTCCCGAGGAGGCAGAAGAAGCCCTGAAGGACGGCTGCCTGATTATTTTCGAACACTGCAGGCCATAGGAGGGATCGTGTTTTGGAACGTTTTGTGCTGATGAAACTCCGCGAGCATCCGGATCTGCTGGCGCAGGCCGCGCGGTGGTTCCATCAGAAATGGGGCATCCCGGAGGATGCCTACCGGCAGAGCATGGAGGAATGTCTGAAAAACGTCTGCGCCGTTCCCCAGTGGTATGTCGCGCTGGACGGGCAGACAATCGTGGGCGGTCTTGGCGTCATTGAAAACGACTTTCACGACCGCAAAGATCTGGCGCCCAATGTCTGCGCGGTCTATGTGGAAGAAGTTTGCCGCGGCCGCGGGCTTGCGGGCCGGCTGCTGCGGCTTGTCTGCGATGATCTGGCGGCGATGGGCCTTTCGACGCTCTATCTGCTGACCGATCACACCGGCTTTTATGAACGTTACGGCTGGGAATTCTTCTGCATGGCGCAGGGCGACGGTGAGGAAGTCATGTCCAGAATGTATGTCCACCGCGCCGGAGAATCCCACGCACAGGGCGAACCCCATCCGGCAAAAGCATAACAGGCGTTTTCACAGCGCGGCCATAAAAAGCCCCGAAAAAACAGCCTGCATGACATCAGTCATGCAGGCTGTCGGTATTTCCGGAATTATTCGGCGTGGTCAACGCTGTACATGTGCTTGATGAGCTCAAGCACCTTGTTGGAGTAGCCGATCTCGTTGTCGTACCAGGAAACGACCTTGACGAAGGTGTCGGTCAGAGCGATGCCGGCCTTTGCGTCGAAGATGGAGGTACGGGTGTCGCCGAGGAAATCGGAGGAAACGACGGCTTCGTCGGTGTAGCCGAGGATGCCCTTCAGTTCGCCCTCGGAGGCTTCCTTCATGGCGGCGCAGATCTCATCGTAGGAAGCGGGCTTTGCCAGATTGACGGTCAGGTCAACGACGGAGACGTCCAGTGTCGGAACACGCATGGACATGCCGGTCAGCTTGCCGTTCAGGGACGGGATGACCTTGCCGACTGCCTTCGCAGCGCCGGTGGAGGAGGGGATGATGTTGCCGGAAGCAGCGCGGCCGCCTCTCCAGTCCTTCAGGGACGGGCCGTCAACGGTCTTCTGCGTCGCGGTGGTGGAGTGAACGGTGGTCATGAGGCCGTCGGTGATGCCGAACTTGTCGTTCAGAACCTTCGCGATGGGAGCCAGGCAGTTGGTGGTGCAGGATGCGTTGGAAACGAAGTTCATATCCTTGGTATACTTGTCGAGGTTGACGCCGCAGACAAACATGGGGGTGTCATCCTTGGACGGAGCGGACATGACGACCTTCTTTGCACCGGCGTCCAGATGGCCCTGCGCCTTTTCCTTGGTCAGGAACAGGCCGGTGGATTCGACAACGTACTCCGCGCCGAGCTTTGCCCAGGGCAGATCCGCGGGGTTACGCTCTGCGGTGATGGGAATCTCGCGGCCGTTGACGATGATGGACTTCTCGGTGGATTCCACAGTGCCGGCGAACTGGCCGTGCATGGTGTCATACTTCAGCATGTAAGCGAGGTAGTCGGCGGGGCACAGATCGTTGATGCCGACGATCTCGATCTCGGGGAAGTTGACGCTTGCGCGGAAGACCATACGGCCAATGCGTCCAAAACCATTGATACCAACTTTGATAGACATACTTTTTTCCTCCATTATTTAAGATACGCCGGATTCTTCCGGCGCCACTTTAGGAAATATGCGGGAGACCCTTTTCCCAGCCTTTTTATTATATACGATAATCCATCACAGTGCAACTGTCAAATTTCATCAAATGATACCGTTTTTCAGATTTTTTTTGAGAATTTTGTAAGAGTTTTTCCATTCACAGCTTTGTAAAACGCGGGACGCTCTTTCCGTCGTGTTCCACCGTCTCGTTCCACATGGATGCCGGGCGGACCCAGATGCCGAAATCCCCGTAAAGCGCGCGGTAGACCACCATCTGCTCCAGTGTCTCGGAGTGGCGGGCAAGGTATAAAACCTCGTATTCCCTTCCCTTGAAGTGGCGGTATTTACCGGGTTCGATCTTCACACTGCATTCCTCCTTTCGTACCAGTATAGCCGCCCCGCGCCGCCTGCGCAAGCCTTTTGGCTTTTCTTTTTGGAAAAAATGTGCTATACTTTAAGCAATTCGCAAATGAAAAGGAGAACCATATGGAAGAACTGATCCGTCAGCTTGCCGAAGAACTCGGCCAAAAGGCGCAGTATGTTGAAAACGTCGTCCGGCTTCTGGACGAGGGCAATACAATCCCCTTTATTGCACGCTACCGCAAGGAGCTGCACGGCTCCATGGACGACACCGCCCTGCGTGCCCTTGCAGACCGTCTGCAATATCTGCGGAATCTGGCGCAGCGCCGTGAGGAAATCCGCCGCTCGGTTGAGGGGCAGGAGAAGCTGACTCCGGAGCTTTCCGCCGCCATTGACGCCGCAAAGACGCTCTCCGAGCTGGAGGATCTCTACCGTCCCTACAAGCCCAAGCGCCGCACCCGCGCGACCGCAGCAAGGGAAAAGGGTCTGGAGCCGCTTGCGCAGCAGCTTTTCTCACAGGCACGCGATCTGCCCCAGCCGGAGGAGCTGGCACAGGCGTATGTCTGCCCGGAAAAGGGCGTGGAAACGGCCGCCGACGCACTGGCCGGCGCCTCCGATATCATCGCGGAGGAAATCTCCGACGATGCCGCCATCCGCAAGGCGCTGCGCAGTCTCATGCAGCGGCAGGCCGTCATGCATACGCAGGCCGTCAAGGGCAAGGAGGAGGAGACCTCCGTCTACCAGACCTATTATGACTTTACCCAGCCTCTTTCCAAGCTGCAGGGGCATCAGGTGCTTGCTGTAAACCGCGGCGAACGCGAGGGCTTTTTGAAAGCCAGCGTGGAGGTGGACAGGGAGCAGGCGCTTATCTGCGTGCGCCGGGCGGTGCTTGTCCCGGGCGGCGGGGCGGCAGCCTTCGTCCGCGCCGCTGCCGAGGACGCCTATGACCGCCTGATCGCGCCCAGCATGGAGCGTGAGCTGCGCAGCGCCCTGACGGACAAGGCCAACGAGGGCGCGATTCACAATTTTGCGCTGAACCTGCGCCCGCTTCTGATGCAGCCGCCGGTGCGCGGTCATGTGACGATGGGGCTGGACCCCGGCTACAGCCACGGCTGCAAGGTCGCCGTGGTGGACGCGACGGGCAAGGTGCTGGACACCGCTGTGGTCTATCCCACCTTCTCCAAGGCCAAGCGGGAGGAAGCCATCGTCACGCTGCAGAGGCTCATTGAAAAGCACGGCGTGGCTCATATTGCCATCGGCAATGGCACCGCCTCCCGCGAGACGGAAGCAGCCGTCTGCGAGCTTTTGGGGCGCGTAAAGGGCGTGTCGTATATGATCGTCTCGGAGGCCGGCGCCTCGGTCTATTCGGCCTCCCCCCTTGCGGCCGAGGAGTTCCCCCAGTACGACGTAAATCTGCGCAGTGCCGTCTCCATCGCGCGCCGCCTGCAGGATCCGCTGGCCGAGCTGGTCAAAATCGACCCCAAGGCCATCGGTGTGGGGCAGTATCAGCATGACGTGCCGGAAAAACGGCTGGACGAGGCCCTGAGCGGCGTGGTCGAGGACTGCGTCAACGCCGTCGGCGTGGATTTGAATACGGCCTCCGCCTCCCTGCTGCGGCGCGTCTCCGGACTGAATTCGGCCACGGCAAAAAACATCGT
>CAJMQR010000020.1 GCA_905215665.1 uncultured bacterium
TCCGCGGGGTCCTCTCCGTGCCGGAGGGTCGCCGCCACAAGCTGCGCCATGGTCGTCTGCAGCTCGCGGTCGATCTGTTCCAGGCGCGGGTAGCGCTCGTAGGCCTCCCTGCGGTGCGCCTCGTTCTCCCGTGCCCGCTCCTGTTTTGCCTGCTCGAGCCGTTCCCGCGCCCGGCGCAGCACCTGTTCGCTGTATCCCATCGTCAGGTCTCCTTTCCCTCTGCCAGCGCGCGCTCCACCGCCTGCCGTTCCAGCGCGGAGAGCTCGTCCCCGTGGCGGCGGTAGGCGGCGTTCTCGCGCCGCTGCGGATAGCCCGGCGCGGCATCGCCCTGCGCGATCTCCTGCGGGGTGTGCAGGTTCTTTTCATGCCACGCCTTCAGAATGGAATTCATATAGTTCCACTTCAGTCCCCCGGTCTGCAGGCAGGTACGCTCAAAGGCCATCAGAATGACCTCGTCGGAAAAGCCCATGGAGATCCAGCCGGAAAGGTACTGTTCCTCCGCCTGCGTCAGGCGGCGCTGGTCGATCTGAAGCAGCAGCCGGAGCTGTTGGATTCTGGTATGTAGCCGGAGCTGCGTCTGCACATAGTAGGAGGCCGCCTCCAGCGTGTCAATTCCCTCGTCCGCCCAGCGATAGGCCTCCTTTTCGATCATGCGCATGGAGGGCGCGCGCGCGCCGCGGCGGCGGTTGCGCTCAATGCAGTAACTCAGCAGAAGGCCGACCACCTCCGTCGGCAGGCGGAGGTAATCCGTCAGGGAGAGCAGGATCTTCAATTCCTCCGTGGAAAGGGTTCGCCCCAGCCGCCGCTGCGCCTCTCCGATCAGCTTGGCAAATTCCCCGCGCTCGTCGCGCAGATGCCGCCGGACGTCCTCCTCCGTATAGACCGGAGGCTCCGGCGCGATATGCCGCTGTACCGGCTCGTCCCACAGGCCGAGCTGGCGGAGGCAGTCCGTCGCCGCCGTCATACGCGGGACGGTAAAATGCAGTGCGTCAAGCGCCGTTTCCCTCGGCAGCCCGGCCCTGCGATAGAGATACAGCACCGCAGCGTCCGGACAGCCGCAGGAAAGCAGCTTGCGCAGTTCTTCATTTGTCAGCGAGACGCCCTGCATGATGCTTTGCCTCCGAAAAAAGTTTTGATACTAGTTCTTAATAAAAACTAAAGGTTTTTATTAAGAACTAGTGTGAGATATTATATCACAGCACGGATTTCCGGGCAAGCGCCGCTTCATACGCAATTCGATGAATTTCGCGCATTGATTTTGTCATGCCCCAATATCTTGTGCTTTGTTCCCTGCTTACAACACAAAACCGCCGTTGACCGGCAGATTTTGGCCAGTCACAAACCCGGCCTCCGCCAGATACAAAAAGGCCTGCGCGACCTCTTCCGCCATGCCGTTGCGCCCCAGCGGTGTCTCCTCCGCAAGGGAAGAAAGCGTCTCCTTCCCGACATTCTTTACCATATCGGTCAGGATGACGCCGGGCGACACGGCGTTGACCCGAATTCCGGAGGGCCCCAGTTCCTGCGCCAACGCCTTGGTCAGCGCCAGAACCGCGCCCTTTGTCGCGGAATAGCAGGCCTCACAGGAGGCGCCAATCTGCCCCCACATGGAAGCCACGTTTATGATGCAGCCGGATTGCCTGCGCAGCATTCCCGGAAGCACGCCGTTGACGCAGTGGTAGATTCCCTTCACGTTCACCGCAAACAGGCGATCCCATTCCTCCTCCCGGATCTGGGAGATCAGGCCGTAATGCGCGACTCCGGCGTTATTGATCAGCACATCCACCTCATCCATCCGCGCGAATGCCGCTCTGACCGCCGCGCTGTCGGCAACGTCGCAGCAGATGGCTGCCGCGCCCGTCTCCCGCTCCAGCGCCCGCGCCTGTGCATGGCTGTTTTCATAAAAAAAGGATACGGAATACCCGGTCTCCGCAAAGGCACGCACCGCCGCGGCGCCGATTCCCCGGCTTCCGCCGGTCACTAGAACATGCTTCATTTTTTCGTCCTCCGCAAAGACGCTCCTTCGGAATCCGAAGGAGCGTCCTGTCGTTCTGATTCGGTTCAGCGCCGTCTGGATCTGGTACGGTGCTCATACTGCTTGCAGCCGGAGATCCTGCTGTCAGAGTCCGACATAAACTGCTTGAGCTTTTCCTCAAAGGTCAGTGGCGCCTTGGTCTGATTCCGCGGGGGAGCCGGCTGCGGATTCGCGGGGCGCTTCTGCTCCTGTGCGCGCTTGATGGACAGGCTGATCTTGCCCGTCTCGTCGATGCCGATGATCTTAACGCGGACACTCTGCCCTTCCGTCAGATGGGCGCGAATGTCACTGACGTATGTATTGGCAATCTCGGAAATGTGCACCATCCCGGTGCGGTTTTCCGGGAGCAAAATAAACGCGCCGAATTTTGTGATTGACTTGACCTTGCCTTCCAGTACTGCGCCGACAGAAAATTCCATATATGCCCCGCTGCCCTCCGTATCAGTTGCCGCTGTCGATAAACACCATTTCGCCGTCCTCCACAAGATTCAGGCGTTCACGGGCAATCTCAATGACCGCCTCGTCGGTATCCATGGCCGCTATGTCCTCCTGCAGCTCCAGATTCTCCTGCTCGACGTCAGCGACCTCGGCCGAGAGCTTTTCCCGCTCGGCGTTCAGCGCGTTGATCTGAGGCTGTAATGTCATGATCGTGGCGACGGCGTAGACCATCAGCGCCAGAATCACCAGCTTTGTAATGAGTGACGATTTGCGCAGGCGCATCGTTCGTTCCTCCCAATGCGGTTTTCCGCATATTTCTGTTGTTTTGTTTCTTTATTGTAACCGATTTTTTAGCAGATGAAAAGATGTTTTTCGTAATTTTTTTCAAAAATATTAAAAATTTCTTCCCCAGGCGACCCAGCATTCGAAACGGCCACGACAAAATCTCCCACATTTTTGAAAACAGCGGCAATATCAACCGGCTGAGCGTCAGAAAATATGCCGCCGAACCGAGCAGGCTTCCGACCAGCATATAAATGCGGAACTGCCCGTCCCCGGCGTAAAGCCCGAAAAGCAGATTCCCAACCAGCCAGCTCAGCACAAACCAGAGATCCAACAGCGGCGTCAGCCAGCGCAGATTTCTGCGCAGTCCGCGCAGGAGATCGTAATGCAGGCCATACGCTGCGCCCAGCGCAACAGCCAGCAGGAAGCGGCTGCCCTGCGTCCACAGCGGCTGCTCCATTCAACGAAACAGACGGGAAAAAAAGCCGCCCTGCTTCTGCGGCTCTTCATAGAGCAGCGCATCCACCGTGCCGTCAACCGCAACCTGTCCGCCTTCAATGGAGAGCGTATGCAGATGCAGGGACTGTCCGCGGATCACAAGTACGCCCTTTGAGGTGTGCAGTACAACGGACTCCTCATCAAAGCTCTCCACTTCGCGGACACCGGTCACGCTCAGGCGGGCACGGTTCTCCAGCCGGAGATCATGCGGCGTTTCGGCACGCTGCGTCTCGTTGGCCATTTTGATTCCCCCATTCCGGAGGCTTCTGCCTCCCGCATTGTCATCGCTATTATATATACGGAGGAAAAGGGGTTGTTATTCCAAAAAAAGCCGCTGTCTGTCCGCAGATCTATAAAATATGTTCCGGATCGTACATATCTGCCGGAAGAAGCTCAGACAGCTCTACAAGACCGTGATGATAACCGGCCGTGTAGTCATACTGCGGCTCCGGACTGTGCAGTCCGGAGGGCGCAGGATTCAGAGAAAGGGAAAAAACCGCCGTCGTTCCGGGCCCGGCACCATTGCCGCTGAGCATCAACGTGCCGCCGTGCAGGCGCGCAATCTCCCGCACGAGCACCAGCCCCATTCCAAGTCCCCAGCGGGGATCCCCGACGGTCAGTTCTCTTTCGGGTTCAAACAGATGCGATATCACTTTGGGAGAAAGCCCCTCTCCGGTATCGCCCACCTTTACCGCAATAATCCGGTGCAGACGCTCCACCGTCAGCGTAACGGTACCGCCTCTGGGGGTATAGGCCAGAGAATTGGAAATCAGATTGTATACCGCACGTTCCACAAGGACGGCGTCCAGCCCGACGCGGCAGGGTGTGAAAAGGCCGTGATACTGGAATTCCAGTCCCGCCGCCGTCAACAGAGGCGCAATCTCCTCCGCCAAAGCGTCGAAGAAGACCTTTGCGTCCGTGGTTCTGCGGCAGGCGGTCATCTCATGGTGCAAGGCCCGTCCGCCGTCATATAGCTGTCCGCAAAAGCGCAGGAGCTGATACATCGTCTGATTCAGCTCCGCCGCCGCTCTTTCCGTCTCGGGTTTCCCGGCGCACATTTCAAACAGTACCTGCGCTGCGGAAAACAGGCTGTGCAGGGGCTTGCGCAACTGTGCGGCTGCGGCGCCCATGCGGTTGGACGGGTCGCAGTCCGTATGACTGTGCTGCTCTGCCACAAACAGGACGCCCTGCTGCAAAGTGCGGGCGGAAACGATATAATCTATCCCGCTCAGCGTCAGCGGAAAACGCATAACGTCCTCGCGCGTCCACAAATCCAGCATATCTCTTTCCAGCAGCGCCGTAATCTCCGTTCCATCCGCGATCATCGCGGCTGCCGCGCTGTTGCGCCACATGATTTTGCCGTTCTGCGCAAAAAAAACCGGCTGCACGATCAGCTCCAGGAGCTGACTTGTCTGTTCATCCATCTGCTTCCACCTCATGCATAGTATCTTCGCTTGTGCATGTTTTCTTTCAGAGAAAAGAATTCTTTTCAGTCGAAAAATAGTGTTTCCTAATTATACCTTGCCGTACGGAAAAAGGCAAGTGGAATCCCCTGTATTATGACAGTTTTTTTGTAAAATGCTGTTGCTAAAGACAAACATTTGTGCTATAATATCAGGAATGAATTTACCCCTGGAGGCAAGCTATGCGTGATACCATCCTCGTGAAAGGCGCACGGGAAAACAATCTGAAAAATGTGGATATTGAGATCCCCCGCGACGCGCTGTGCGTGTTTACGGGGCTTTCCGGCTCCGGCAAATCCTCTCTTGCGTTTGATACCATCTATGCGGAAGGGCGCCGCCGTTATGTTGAATCGCTCTCGGCCTACGTCCGTCAGTTTTTGGGCCAGATGGACAAGCCGGATGTGGATCTGATCGAGGGACTTTCCCCCGCCATATCCATCGACCAGAAAACGACCTCGAAAAACCCGCGTTCCACGGTCGGCACCGTCACGGAAATCTACGATTATCTGCGTCTGCTCTGGGCGCGCGTCGGTACGCCGCACTGTCCGAAATGCGGCCGCGAGATTCGCCGCCAGACCATCGACCAGATCGTTGATAAGGTTCTGGCCATGCCGGAAGGGACCCGCTTTCAGGTGCTTGCGCCCATCGTGCGCGGTAAAAAAGGCGAGCATGTGAAGCTGCTTGAGGACGCACGCCGCAGTGGCTTTGCCCGTGTGCGCGTGGACGGAATCCAGTACGATCTGAGTGAGGAGATTTCGCTGGAAAAAAACAAAAAGCATTCGATTGAGCTGGTTGTCGACCGTCTCGTGCTTCGCGGCGACATCACGCGCCGCCTGACGGACTCCGTCGAAACGGCGCTTTCGCATGCCGGCGGACTGGTCGTCATCCAGTGCCCGGACACCGGGGAGGAGACGCTCTTCTCCCGCAACTACGCCTGTGAGGACTGCGGCGTATCCATGCCGGAGCTGTCGCCCCGGATGTTCTCCTTCAACAATCCCATGGGCGCCTGCCCGGAATGTACCGGCCTCGGCTACCGTCTGAAGGTCGATCCTTCCCTCATCATTCCCGATCCGGAACTCTCCATCTACGACGGCGGCATACAGGCCAGCGGTTGGGGCAATATCAAAAACGACTCCATCTCCAGAATGTATTTTGAAGCACTGGCCCTGAAGTACCACTTCAGCCTGCACTCGCCCATCAAAACCCTGCCCGAGAGTGTGATGCAGGTCATTCTCTATGGGACAGGCGGGGAAAAACTGCAGCTCCATTACGAGCGCGGCAACGGCCGCGGCACACTGGAGCAGGCCTTCGAAGGCATCATTCCGAACATCGAGCGCAGGGTGCGGGAAACCCAGTCGGACGCCATGCGCAAGGAGCTGGAGGAATACATGACCACCTCCCCCTGCCCCCACTGCCACGGCGACCGTCTCTCAGACATTTCCCGCGCCGTCACGGTCGGCGGCCTGTCCATCACGCAATTCTGCGATCTGTCGGTCACGCATGAACTGGAATTTCTCGACGGGCTGAAACTGGAGGGTTCTCAGGCCGTGATTGCAGATCAGATTCTCCGCGAGATACGTTCGCGTCTCGGTTTCCTCAGGAGTGTCGGACTGCAGTATCTGACGCTTTCGCGTTCGGCCGGGACGCTCTCCGGCGGCGAAGCCCAGCGCATCCGTCTGGCGACGCAGATCGGCTCGTCTCTGATGGGCGTTCTGTACATTCTCGACGAGCCGAGCATCGGCCTGCACCAGCGCGACAACGACCGGCTGCTTGAAACGCTGCGCCGGCTGCGCGATCTGGGCAACACGCTCATCGTCGTCGAGCATGACGAGGACACCATCCGCGCCGCGGACTATATCGTGGACGTCGGGCCGGGCGCAGGCATTCACGGCGGCAGAATCGTCGCAAGCGGCAGCCTGCAGGACATCATCGACGCCCCGGAAAGCCTGACCGGGCAGTACCTCTCCGGGAAGCGGCGCATCCCCGTTCCCGCGCAGCGGCGCAAAGGCAACGGCCAGTTCCTGAAGGTCTTTGACTGCTGCGAAAACAATCTGGACCACGTGGACGTCTCCATTCCGCTCGGCACCTTCACCTGCGTGACCGGCGTCTCCGGCTCCGGCAAATCCTCTCTCGTCAACGAAATCATCAGCAAGAAGCTCTCCGCCGCACTGAATCATGCCAGAGTGCGTCCCGGCAGGCACGGACATTTTGAGGGCATTTCCGCACTGGACAAGGTCATCAACATCGACCAGAGTCCCATCGGACGCACGCCGCGCTCCAATCCCGCCACCTATACCGGCCTGTTCGCGGATATCCGCGACCTGTTCGCCTCAACCGCGGACGCCAAGGCGCGCGGTTACAGCTCCGGCCGCTTCTCCTTCAATGTCAGGGGGGGCCGCTGCGAGGCCTGCTGCGGCGACGGTCTTGTCAAGATCGAGATGCACTTCCTGCCGGACGTCTACGTCCCCTGCGATGTCTGCCGTGGCAAGCGCTACAACCGTGAGACGCTGGAGGTTCTCTACCGCGGCAAGTCCATCTCCGACGTGCTGGACATGACCGCGGATGAGGCGCTGGACTTCTTTGAAAACCTTCCGCGTATCCGGGAAAAAATCTCCACGCTGGTGGAGGTCGGCCTCGGCTACATCAAGCTGGGGCAGAGCTCCACGACGCTTTCCGGCGGTGAGGCCCAGCGCGTCAAGCTGGCCACGGAGCTTTCACGCCGCTCCACGGGCCGGACGATGTATATCCTTGACGAGCCGACCACGGGGCTCCACATGTACGACGTGCATAAGCTGCTGGAGGTTCTTCAGAAGCTTGTGGACGCGGGCAATACCGTTCTGGTCATCGAACACAATCTCGACGTCATCAAGACGGCCGACCACATCATCGACCTCGGGCCGGAAGGCGGAGACGGCGGCGGCAGAATTCTGATCTGCGGCACACCGGAGGAGGTCGCCGCCTGTCCGGAGTCCTATACCGGCCAATACCTGAAACGAATTCTCTGAGGAGGGTTGTTCATGGATCGCCTTGCACGCCACCTTTTGCAGCGCAACCCCGACACGCTGAAGGATGAAGAGCTTTTGGAGCTTCTGCTGCGTTTTGCGGTTTCGGAAGAGGAAGCCTCCCAGCTGGCACGCCGCCTGCTTGAGCATTATCCCAGCATCGCGGCGCTGCTGGAAGCCGGCGCGGAGGAGCTGTCCGCCGTCGAGGGGATGAATCCCGACTGTGTGCTGCTCCTGCGTCTTGTGCCGGAATTGCAGCGCCGGTACCTCTTCTCCCGCTCCGCGCCGGAGACGCGTCTGGTGGACAGCGTCTCCTTCGGCAGCTATCTGCTTCCCTATTTTTACGGCGCGAAGGATGAGATGGTCTATCTGCTCACGCTGGACGCCACGGGCAAGGTGCTCTCCTGCCGGCTCATCGGCCACGGCAGCGTCAATTCCGCCAACGTTCCCATGCGCCGTCTGGTGCAGGAAGCGCTGAGCGCCAACGCCACCGCCGTTGTGCTGGCGCACAACCACCCCTCGGGCATCGCTCTGCCCTCGCGGGAGGATATCGACCTGACGCTTCGGCTGCGCGACGCGCTGGATGTGATGGATATCATGCTCCTGGATCACCTTGTCATCGCGGACGACGACTACGTTTCCATGAGCGACAGCGGCTATCTGCGCCGCGGCTTTTAGAGGTGCTTTTTATGGATTTCAAGCTGCACGCCCCCTACTCTCCCACCGGCGACCAGCCGGAGGCCATCCGCGCCCTGACGGAGGGAATTCAATCCGGGATGCCGGAACAGGTGCTTCTCGGCGTCACAGGCTCCGGCAAGACCTTCACCATGGCCTCGGTCATTGAAAAGCTGAACCGTCCGACGCTGGTTCTGGCGCACAACAAGACGCTTGCCGCCCAGCTCTGTTCGGAATTCCGCGAGTTTTTCCCCGAAAACGCGGTGGAATACTTCATTTCCTACTATGATTACTATCAGCCGGAGGCCTACATCGCCCATACGGACACCTATATTGAAAAGGACTCTGCCGTCAACGACGAAATCGAGCGGCTGCGCCACAGCGCGACCTCTTCTCTTTTTGAGCGGCGGGATGTGATCGTGGTCTCCTCCGTCTCCTGCATCTACGGTCTGGGCGACCCCATCGACTATAAAAATATGGTCATCTCACTGCGCACCGGCATGGAAAAATCGCGCGAAGAGCTGATGAAAAAGCTCGTCGATATCCGTTACGAGCGCAACGACATCGATTTTTCCCGCAACAACTTCCGTGTCCGCGGCGACACCATAGAAATCTACCCCGCCTACTGGTCCGGACGCGCCATCCGCGTGGAGTTCTTCGGCGACGAGATCGACCGCATTTCCGAGATCAACGCCGTTACCGGTATGCCGGAGCGCGTGATCAGCCATGTTGCAATCTACCCCGCCTCCCACTATGTCGCCTCGCGCGAAAAGCTGAACCGCGCCATCTTCGAGATTGAGCGGGAAATGGAAGAGCGCGAGCGTTGGTTCAAAGCGCACGACAAGCTTCTGGAAGCGCAGCGCATCCGCCAGCGCACCATGTACGACATCGAAATGCTGCAGGAAATCGGCTTTTGCAGCGGCATAGAGAACTATTCCCGGGTGATCTCCGGACGCGCGCCCGGCACCCCGCCCATGACGCTGCTGGATTATTTCCCCAAGGATTTCCTGCTCTTTGTGGACGAAAGTCACGTCACGCTGCCGCAGGTGCGCGCAATGTACGCCGGCGACCGCAGCCGCAAGGAAAGCCTGGTGGATTACGGCTTCCGTCTGCCCAGTGCCTTTGACAACAGGCCCCTGACGTTTGAAGAATTTCAGAGCAAGATCGGTCAGGCCGTCTATGTTTCCGCGACGCCCGCGGAATTTGAGCGCAGTCGCGCCGGACAGATCGTGCAGCAGGTCATCCGGCCCACGGGCCTGCTTGACCCGCTCGTGGAGGTGCGCCCCGTCGAAGACCAGATCGACGACCTGATCGGCGAGTGCAACCGCGTCATCGAGCGAAAGGAACGCGTCCTCGTCACAACGCTGACAAAGAAAATGGCCGAGGATCTGACAAGCTATCTGCAAAAGGCCGGGATCCGTGTGCGCTACATGCACTCCGACGTCGCCGCGCTGGAGCGAATGGAAATCCTGCGTGACCTCCGCATGGCTAAATTTGACGTTCTGGTCGGCATCAACCTTCTGCGTGAAGGTCTGGACCTGCCGGAAGTCTCCCTCGTGGCAATTCTCGACGCGGACAAGGAGGGCTTCCTGCGCAGCGAAACAAGCCTCATCCAGACCATCGGCCGCGCCGCGCGGAACGCTGAAGGGCGCGTCGTCATGTACGCGGACAAGATCACTCCTGCGATGCGTGCCGCCATCGACGAGACAAACCGCCGCCGCGGAATTCAGGACACCTACAACAAGGCGCACGGCATCGTTCCCAAGACCATCGTCAAGGATGTCCGCGAGCTGATCGAAATCACGCAGGCGGAGGGAGAGAGTGCGAAGAAAAACGGCGTAAAGATGACGAAGGCGGAACGCGAGCGCGAGATTGCGCGTCTGGAAAAGGAAATGCGCGCCGCAGCCCGCATGATGGAGTACGAATACGCCGCCGTTCTGCGTGACCGCATCATCGAGCTGCGCGGCGAAAAAAAGTAAGCTCACGCCTTTGCCGCCCATCCGGACGGCAAAGGCGTAGAAATCAGGCAGTCCCGCAAGGGACTGCCTGATTTCGATATTATGGCTTTTCCACTGGGGAGTTCTCCGCGCGGCCCGAATCCGTGCCTGGAGAAGATCAGCTCCTGGCCTTCTTATCCTTCGGCAGGACGATATTCAGCAGGATTGCGAGCAGAGCCGCGGGGACGATGCCGGAGCCGCCGAAAATGTAACTCATCCACGTGGGCATAAATGCCTGCACTGCCGCGGTGGAGCCGATGCCATAGCCCAGACCGAGCGCAACGGCTACGATGGTCGCATTGCGCCCGTCCAGCGGCTCCGTGGTAATCAGGTTGATGCCGGAAATCACGATGGAGGCAAACATGATCACCGCCGCGCCGCCCAGAACCGGCTGCGGCATGATGGAGATCACGGCACCGATTTTTGGGAAAAGCCCCGCCAGCACCAGAATGATAGCGCCCATGGAGATTGCAAAGCGGTTGACGATCTTTGTCATGCCGACCAGACCGACGTTCTGGCTGAAGGAGGTGTTGGGGAGTACGCCGAACACCGTCGCCAGCGCCGAGCCGACACCGTCACAGATCACCGCGCCCGCAAGCTCCTTGTCGGTTGCCTCACGGTTCAGGCCGCCCTTGACGACGCCCGCCGTATCTCCGACGGTCTCCACCGCAGTGACGATGAACATGATGCACATGGGAACGATTGCCGCAACATTAAACTGCAGCTTTACGGGAAGAAGCTGCGGCACGGCAAACCATGCGGCGTCTTTCACCTCCGCCCACTTGGTGATGTAGGCGCATGTAACCTCCACGTCGTTGACGACGGTCGTATGCGGCAGGAACAGTCCCATCAGGAAGGAAACAAAGTACCCAACGATGATACCAAGCAGAATTGAGGCGACTGAGGGGAAGCCCTTGAAGGCATGCTTGAAAACGAGGATTGCAATGAGCGTCACAAGGCCGAGGAAGAGGTTCCACAGCGCGCCGTAGTCGGCGTTTGCGCTGCCGCCGCCGAAAAAGCCGATGCCGACGGAAAACAGGCTCAGGCCAATGGCTACGACAACCGTACCGGTGACCACCGGCGGGAAGAATCTGCGCAGGGGCTTGATGATGAAGCCCAGACCGGCCTCAAAGAATCCGCCAATCAGCGAGGCACCCATCACCGCGCCGTAGGCATAGATGCCAGCCGAAACACTGGTGGTAATGGTACCGGCCGCGACGCCGGCCATCATACTTGCGGCAATGGCTTTATTGACGCCGATAAAGCCGGAGGACGTACCCATCACGATCGGCAGTCGCGCGCCGATTGGCCCGATGGGATAGAGCTGCAAAAATGTGACGATTCCCGCCACCAGCATTGCGTTTTGCAGCAGGGAGACACGCAGCGCTCCGAATCCGGCGTCCGTCGTGATGCCGCAGACGGCCATAAGGATCATGATGGGCGAGAGATTGCCGACAAACATGGCCAGCACATGCTGCAGGCCAAGAGGAATGGCTTGCAGCAGAGGTATCCGGCCGTTCAGATCGTATGCAGAGGTGTAGTTTCTGAGTTTCGTTTCCTTCATAACAGGCTCCTTTCTCTTTCTGTGTTGTGCAAATATGCTGTCGCGCGGAACACCACGGCAGCAAATTGACTTAAATTTATCATAACAGAAGAGGCGAAAACTGTCAATAGTAACAAAAAAACAGCAGCCGGCCACTGCTTTCCGTCACAGCGGTAAACCGATTGCTACTGCGCCACGGTATACAGCGCGTAGAAATATCCTTTCCGGGCAATCAGCTCGTCAAATGTGCCGCTTTCAAGAACGGATCCATCCTTCATCGCGAGAATGCCGTCGTATTGCCGCAAAAGGCTGCCGTCCAGCGAGTGGGTTATGACAATGCGCGTCATTCCCTTGAGGGAAAGCAGATCGGCGGACACCTGATGCGCCGTCTTTGCGTCCAATGCGGCGGTTGCCTCGTCAACCAGCAGCACCGAAGACTTTTTCAGCAGACTTCTTGCAATGGAAATGCGCTGCTTTTCCCCACCGGAGAGCCCCTGTCCGTTTTCACCGCAGCGGTAATCCTCTCCCCGCTCTGCAATCAGTTCTGTCAGATGCGCACGGCGGATCGCCTCTTCCACCTCCTCCGGCGGAAAATCGCGAAACATGGTGATGTTGTCCCGGATGGAAGCGTTGAAAACAAATACATTCTGCTGGATCACCGAAATCAGTTCAAAGAGCGATTCGCTGCTCAGCTCGCGCAGTTCCGTTCCGTCGTAAAGAATTGAGCCGCCGTAACCCCTATCGTTCCCCATGAGAAGATTCAAAAGCGTGGATTTGCCGCTGCCGCTGCTGCCGACGATGGCATAGCTCCTGCCGGATTCAAAAACCGTACTGATTCCGTGCAGGATCTCCTTCTCAGGCTCGTAGCCAAAGGATATGCCGCGCAGAGCAAGGGCGTTCTGAAGCTGTGCCGTCTTGTCGCCCTTTGGTGCATCCGCATCCTTTTCGAGTGCGTCGGCGAGCTTTTTTGTCAGTCCGAGCGCCGCCTTCCGGCTGGCCAGCAGGTCCGGCAGCTCCGCCACCGGCTGAATGAGAAAGTTCATCAGATTCACAAAAACGATCACCACGCCGGCGGTGATGGCGCTGCCGGACAGTGCAAGAAACGCGCCAACCAGAAACACGCCGAGCTGCGCCGTTACGCCGGTCACGGTCCCGATCATGCCGACAATATTCTTAATCCTGCGCTTGGTGAATTTCTCCTGCTCCAGCGCGGCGTTGCTTTCCGCAAAAAGGCGGAAAATCTCCCGCTCCGCCCGAAAGCTCTTGACGACGGAAAAGCCGCTGAGACAGTCCTTCAGCGAGGCGGTAAAGCCCGCGTTCCGTTCCGACACACTCCGCTCCGTGCGCTCCAGCCGGTTGCC
>CAJMQR010000021.1 GCA_905215665.1 uncultured bacterium
CAGCATATATCGTTCAGGCTCACCCTGCCGCCCGCCACCGCCTGCGCAGCCCCGGCGCGGCTGAGCGGAAACGCCGCTGAAAGGACGCCGTCCAGACGGGGCGAGGATACCGTAATGCGAAGACGGCGCATCCGCTGCGGCAGCCGCTGCGCTGCGGAAAGCGGGATTTGCTCCACATGCAGCGCCGTGCGGCCGGCAGAGGTCAGATTGTCCATCAGGTACGGCACCAGCTCGGACAGCACAAAAAAGTCACATTGTCCCTGCTGCACCCAGATATCCCCAACGGCATCCCTGCGCAGACCCGTCCCCATCAGCGCGCCGAGAATATCCCTGTGCGTCAGCACGTCCTTCCCGTAAAACGCTGCACGCAGGCAGGCAATGGGGCCATTCTCGAAGAACTCCTCTTCCGTCATATAGTCCGGCAGATAGCAGGCGACTGTGCGCTCCGAGTCCTCCATGCCGCCGAAAAAGCGCGTCTGCGGCAAAAGCTGCCGCACAAGCGCACGCTCCCGCGGCGTCAGAAAGAACGTCGCCGCAGGCTGACAGCGCTGCTTCGCCCGTTCAAGCCGCTCGCAGACCCGAACCAGAAGCATTCTTTCCTCGTCCGAAGATGCCAGCGCCGCAATTTTCCTGTCGAGTTCCATCGTCATCCCCCGCTTTTTCATGAGAATACCACAAAGCCGCGAAAAAGGCAAGCCCGCAGACGTGGCTGTATTTTTCGCCCCCCGGCCGGAGGACATGGCGTGTTCTCGAACAAACGGCTGGCCGGAGCACGGTATCCGTACTCTGGCCAGCCGGTATTCTATTTTCCTGTTCTGCTGCGCGTTCTGCCATTTTTCTTTTTCCTGACAACAAGGATCAGCACTCCCGCTGCAATCAATGCCGCCGCTGCGCCTACGACCGCGAGCCAGATCCATTCCGTCCCGCTCTCGGCAAGAGGTGCCTCCGGCTGCTCAGGTTCCGTCACGGGTGCATGCTCCGGCATACCCACAATGGCGTTGCGGTCGATGGTATTGACTGTTTCTCCCGGTACGGGATCGTCCAGCCCCGCAATGCTGGAGCCGACGTGCAATTGTACGACGACGCGCGCGGCGCTGTATCCCTCCAGGCTACCGATGACCATATTCCGTGCGGCATTGCTCCAGTCATTTTCGTCGCCCTTATAGCCGATCGGCACACTGCCGTCATAATAGCTTTTCTCCCCGGGCGCGGCGACGATCCATTCGCTGCCGTTGAACAGTTCCAGCCGGATATTGAAATTCCGGTCGTTATAGCGTACCCATCCGTTGTCGCAGTATTCGTCCGCACAGAGGAAGCTGTTCAGCTCCGTATTGGCGTTGGAGTAATAGAGATCCACACTGTTTGCCGAATGGCTGCCGTAGTTAAGCGCAGTGCTGGAAATGTGGAAATAGTTTTCCTCTTCCGCCTTCAGCGCGCCAAGGTCGATCTCCACGGGGACCCAGACGGCCTTCTGCCCCTTATATGGCTGCAGTGCAGTCTCAAACCACTGTCCGTTCACGCGGACGCGAAGCTTCAGATCCTCGTTGTCTTTGATCTCCCTGACCGCCGGGTTCTCTTCCGGAACCCGGCTACTGTGAGACACGGGCAGGGCCGAGCCGCCGGACACATGGAGATTATCCTGCACGGTAAGGCAGCTTCCCACATGCATCATGACGCGGATGCGAGCCTGCCGGTAGCCGTTCAGATCCCCCAACATGAGATTTCGCGCCGCATTATACCATGTCCCGTCGTCGCCGAACAGTCCGAGAACCGTATGCTCGTCGTAGGCATACGTTTCACCGGCGGGAACCGTGACCCACTTCTCACCATCGAACAGCTCAAGCAGCAGGTTGATATTGCGGTCCTGATACTGCGCAAAGTGGTTGTCGCTGTAGGGATCATTTGTCAGGAAGCTGTTGAAGCCGTCCTCCGTGCGTGTGGCGTAGAAGTCCACGCTGCTGTCCGTAAAGTCGCCGTAGGAGACGACGTTGGTGGTCAGGCCGAAGTAGTTCTCCGCATTGCTTCTGAGCAGATTCATATCCACAGGGCAGGTAACCCATTGGCCGTTGGTTCCCATATAATCCGTGAGATCCAGATGCTGCCAGACGCCGTTGACGCGCACCCAGAGCAGCGGCGTGCCGCCGTTTCCGGATTTCTGCGCCGCAGACGGTGTGGGAGGCGTGGTTGTATGTTCCGCGCGGCTGCCGAGATAATCGCCGATATGCACCTGAAGGCGCAGTCTGGCGTAAAGGTATGCCCCGGTATCCCCGAGAACAATGTTCTTTGCCGCATGGCTCTTGCTTCCGTCGCTGCGGCGGCCGAGCTGATATGTCGCGTCGCAATAGGTCGGATTGGTGCCGGTCAGGCTGTCCCATGTTTCGCCGTCGGCGGAAGCCTCCAGCAGGATGTTCCATTCTCCGCTTTCGTTGCGCGTCCAGTCGTCAAAGTAATCGTTGACGTTCAGGAAGCTGTTCGCTCCGGCCGTTCCGGTAGCAAAAAGATCCACACTGTTGCCGCTGTATGCTTCGGAGGGATTGACGTCGCTGCTGACAAGCACCTGGTTTTCCGCGGAAGAACGCAGCGCAGAGGCCGGAAACTCAATCGTAACCCACGCCATGCCGTTTTCGTCGGTTTCGATACCGTCGAGCGCCGTTTCATACCATGCGCCGTTGACTCTGACCCGCAGATGGGCGTTTTCCCTGCCAGCCATACTGCCGGAGGCTGGCGCCGCAGGCGTTTCGGGGCGGAGGCTGTGTACGATCACGCTGTCGCCCGGGTCGTTGGAGGGCTGCTCGGCCGCCAGCTTCGTGTTGAGGAAGGTGGCAAACTGATCCTCGGCATAATCCCCGATGACGTCAAGGCATTCTCCGATATGTACCTGCACCGCCACGCGCGCTGCGCTGTACTGCGTCAGCTCGCCCAGCGCGAGATGGCGGGAGTAGTTGTACCACTTACCCTCGGGCTGGAACAGGCCGAGAACGGTATGCAGCTCGGTTTCATAGGTTTCTTCCCTGGCATTGACCCACTGTGTGCCGTCGTAGAGCTGAAGCATCATGTTGACGTTTTTGCCGGACAGCTCCGTCCAGTTTTCGTCGCACCAGCGGTGATTGGTGACAAAGCTGTCGCCGTTCTCCGTCGCAGTGAAAAGAACGTCGAGACTATGAACGCTGTTGTCTGCCAGAGAGCTGACATTAGAGGAAAGGCTCAGATGGTTTTCGCCGTTCTGATTGAGCTTGGTAATGTCGACAGGAACATATACCCACTGCGTTCCCGGCTGGCCGGAAATGTTCAGGCCGTACCAGTACTGGTTGACCCGGACGCGGAGGGAAGCTTCCCCGTCCATCGTGCATTTTTCATGCGCGCAGCCGCAGTCCGTGTCCCTGCACTTGCCGCAGATCGGGCAAAATTCGCAGTGGTGCAGATCGCCGCAGGTATGGTATGGACAACCCTCCACCGCGCAGGAGTCCGGGTGCTGCGGGCACATTTCATGCGCGGTCACCTGCTGCGGCTCCGGGAAGGTCGCAAAGGTCTCCTCGCTGTAATCGCCGGCGGGAGCCAAGTTCCTGCCGATATGAAGCTGCACACTGGCGCGCATGGCGGTAACACCGGTCAGATCGCCCAACACGATATTCCGGCAGGGATTATACCATGTCCCGTCGGAGAACTGTCCGAGAACGGTCGTCTGATCCTTGCCGTAAGTCGGCTTCGCCTGGTTCAGATCGATCCAGTTGTGTCCGTCCCAGCCCTCCAGCTTCACATTGACGTTGCGGTCGGAATATGCGTTCCAGCCCCCGTCGCAGTAGCGGTCGTTGGTCAGGAAGCTCTCCTGTCCCTCGCTGACGTTCGTCGCATAGAAGTCAATGCTGTTTTCCGCCATGTTCCCGCCGCTGACGATGTTGCTGCTGACGGCAAGCTGATAGGTACTGCCGGCCGTGAGCCCGTCCATCTCCACCGGGATGCTGACCCATTCGCCGTCGGCTCCAAGTCTGTCGTTGATATAGGTGCCGTACCACTTTCCGTTGAGGCGCATACGGATTGCCGCCTCGCCGGGGCATTTTTCATGCGCGCAGCCGCAGTCCGTGTCCCTGCACTTGCCGCAGATCGGGCAAAATTCGCAGTGGTGCAGATCGCCGCAGGTATGGTATGGACAACCCTCCACCGCGCAGGAGTCCGGGTGCTGCGGGCACATTTCATGCGCGGTCACCTGCTGCGGCTCCGGGAAGGTCGCAAAGGTCTCCTCGCTGTAATCGCCGGCGGGAGCCAAGTTCCTGCCGATATGAAGCTGCACACTGGCGCGCATGGCGGTAACACCGGTCAGATCGCCCAACACGATATTCCGGCAGGGATTATACCATGTCCCGTCGGAGAACTGTCCGAGAACGGTCGTCTGATCCTTGCCGTAAGTCGGCTTCGCCTGGTTCAGATCGATCCAGTTGTGTCCGTCCCAGCCCTCCAGCTTCACATTGACGTTGCGGTCGGAATATGCGTTCCAGCCCCCGTCGCAGTAGCGGTCGTTGGTCAGGAAGCTCTCCTGTCCCTCGCTGACGTTCGTCGCATAGAAGTCAATGCTGTTTTCCGCCATGTTCCCGCCGCTGACGATGTTGCTGCTGACGGCAAGCTGATAGGTACTGCCGGCTGTGAGGCCGTCCATCTCCACCGGGATGCTGACCCATTCGCCGTCCTTGCCTTTCAATTCGTTGACGTACGTCCCGTACCACTTTCCGTTGAAGCGCATACGGATAGCCGCGTCTCCGTTGCACTTTTCGTGCGTGCAACCGCAGTCCGTGTCTCTGCACTTGCCGCAGATCGGGCAAAAATCGCAGTGGTGTCCACCCTCGCCGGACGCCGTGCAAAGCGTATGGTGCAGCACGCAGCCGGTGTCCTTGCAGCCGCCGCAGGCATCACACAGTTCACAGGCATGATAATTCTCCGCGGGGAAAAGCGTAATATTCTCGCTGTGAGTCTGCAGCTGTGTGCCGAGATTCATATGGATCATCACACAGCAGTTCGTATACCGCTCCAGCGTGTTCGCCCCGGTCCAGATGTTTCGGGCATAATTGGTATAGGCACCGTCGCTGTTTTTGCCGACTGCATGGGAGCTGTCTGTTTTGTAGCCGGTATCGATATCGTCATGGATGCGCTGCCATGCGCTGCCGTTCCAGCCGGCAATGTAGAAATTGGCCTGTTTGTCCGTAAAACCGGTCCAGTTATCATCCACCCAGATTTGTTCGGAGAGGAAAGAATTGCTCCATGTGGAATCGGTAAAATACAGGCTGGCCTGCTGCGCCTGTGTCTCGCCGTTGGCCACATTGGTGGTGATACGCACATAGTTTGTATCGTTTTCCTTCAGGATGCTCTTGTCGATGGGAATTCTCACCCAGGTTTCCCCGCTGCCGCTGAGATTCTCCGCGGCGCACCAGATTCCGTTGATCCACAGCGCGACGGCAGGCGCGGCCTCTGCTCGTGCGGCGCCGGGCAGAACGCCCGACAGCGTCGGAACCAAAAGCGTCAGCGCAAGCAACAAGGAAAGGATCCGTTTCTTCATGTTGATATCTCCCCTTTTTTACAATAGTTTCTCCGGAACTCCCGGTTATTTCAAAAGGATGCGAAGGGTTTGGATCTTGCGCGGCGGCAGGGCGATCGGAAGCGTCTTTTCTTCGGCCTGCAGCTCTGCGGTTTTTTGCTCCAGCAGATCCGTTTCCCATGCAGCCTCGATCAGCCGGCTGAAAACGGCGCTGCCCGACGCGGCTTCCTCCGAGCAGTTGAATACACGGAGGATCACCGTGTTTTTCTCCAAATCCTCCGGCCGCTTGAGGATGGAAAACGCGAGGTTCTCTCCTTCAAGCCGGACAAAGCTCTCCTGCGGCGCCATGGGATAATTCTGATCCACCAGCATGGTATACTGGCACAGGCCGGCCTGCAGGCTATCGCGGCAGCGAAGCACATGGCCCTCGCCGGTGTCCGCCGTCAGCGGCATAATGCGGTAGGCAAAGCGGAGCGTTCCGAGCAACTGTCCATCCATCTGCGCATAATCGTCGTTTCCGATGGTCTTTGCAAAGCCGCGGTACAGGGTCACAGCCAGCGTCCGGCGTTCGTCCGCACAGGCATGCACCTCGTGCAGCCCCTCCGCCGCAAGAAAGGCAAGTCCTCCCTGTGCATCCCGCAGCATGGCCACACCGTTGAAGTTCCGGTCTCCGTACTGCGGCTCTTTCCAGTGCGTTGTGGCGGGATCAGCGCCGACGGGACGCTCCAGCATGGCAAAAGCCTGCCCCGCCAGATAGGTGTCCGATTTCACATCGGTCGGCAGACACACCTGCAGCCTGTGATCCAGCACGGTATTGTCCACTTCCGTTTCGACGTCTATGTAATCATTTTCCGCGCCGAGCCGGACCGTCGTCCGTATCGTCACGGGGCGCAGCTCCCCGCTGCGTTTGAGTTCTCCGCCCTCCCAGAGCGTTTCGGCGGGCAGCATAAACTGCGAGGTAATGCGGAATGCCGTTTCTGTGGGACCGTCGTATCTTTTTTCGATTGCAAGCGTTCTTCCCGGCCCGAAAAAGATGCTGTCGGAGGAGGGGCGGATGTGCATCCAGCCGTCGCCGATATCCGCGCCATCCTCATAGGACAGCAGGCCGTCGAAGCGCCGTCCGGTGCGTTTGTCCGTCAGGCAGAGGGTGCCGTCCTCATTGACACGCAGCCGCAGAAAACGGTTCTCCGCCGTCAGGCGGCCTGTGCTCTGCCCCATGATGTAACGCGTTCGAACGCCCTTTTCCGCCGGAACGACCCGGAACTCCGTATAGCCCATGGGTGCAAGCTCTGCGTTGATGCTCAACGTATAGCGGTCCGCCTTGTAAAGCGTGGCGGAATTGACGATCCGGCCGCGCTCGATGGAGCAGAGCGTATACGGCACCTCCCTGCCCTCGCGGTCATAGAGGAAAAAGGAATTCTTCCATTCGTATTCACGCTCCCCCTCGGAGTATTTTGCGGAAAAATCCTCTGGGAAGCTGACCGCAAGGCGGTAGGTACCCTTCTGCGCATAGGGCAGGGGCTGGTACACCCGAACAAGCATCGTATCGCCCTGCGGGCCGGCCTCCACCGCCGCGGCGTCCTGCCGCAGGCAATCCATTACGATTTCCTCACCGATCGTATGCGCCTGGCGGAAGCGGTAGTGCATATCCCGATGCACCTCTTCCACGGCGCAGCCGCAGATCGAGTCGTGCGCATGGTTGCGAATCAGCTCCAGATAGGCGACATCGCGATAGCGCGGGCGGATGGCCCTGCCGCTGACCGCATGAATGGCGGAAAGCGGCTCTGCCCAGCGCTCCCAGAGATTCTGGACCCGGTCATTTTCCTTTTTGATATCATAACGGCTGGAAAGCACATAAGACAGGAGGATATTCGTCCCGATATCCACATGCGCCGTCTCCGCCAGCTCCCCGTGCTTTGCCGGAAGCTCCTCTTTCTTCTCCCAAAGCTCCGTGACAAGGCTGTCGAGCGTCTGAAATACCACCGGGCAGCCGTAGTGCTCGGAAAGCTGACTTGCCAGCCACGGCGCCACCTTGGTAATGTGCTGATGGTCAAGCGCGTCATGCAGCACCAGATAGGGCTCGTTGAGATCCGCACTCTCACGGTCAATCTCCCTGATTGCCCGCTCAAGCAGATGGGAAAGATCCCGATCCCAGCCCATATTATACGGCTCCGTCGCGTAGCGGTAAAAGGCACCGTAACCCATGTCCTCCGGCGTACGGTAGGCAATACAGGTCGTTCCGTCCGGTGAAATCCAGCGGAAATGCGGCGGGCAGGTGTCCCTGTTGTTGCCCCGCTGCAGCAGCGCGCCGTGAATTCCGAAGCCCGCGAGAATCTGCGGCATCTGTGCAATATGCCCGAAAATGTCGCAGATGTAGCCGTACTTCATGGCCTGCCCGGCGCCGTATTCCTTCGCTTTGGCGTGCCCGAGCAGGAGATTGCGGATCAGGCTTTCGCCGGAGGGAAGAAACTCATCCGGCATGGTGTACCATGGGCCGACAGCGATCCGCCCCGCCGCGATGAGCTTTTGCAGGCGCTCGCGATTTTCGGGCACGATTTCCAGATAGTCGTCCAGCACCGCCGTCTGGCCGTCCAGCATGTACATACGGAAGCTGTCATCCGCCTCCAGCGTTTCGATGACCTCATCCATCACATCCACCAGCATGTACCGGAACCCCTGAAACGTCTTGTACCACTCACGGTCCCAGTGGGTGCCGTTGATATAATAGATCTTTTTTGGTTTCATGCGCTCTTCTCCTCGCATCGTGATTTATTGGCCGCATTCCAGCGGAATATGAAGCACCACCGTCGTTCCTCCGCCCTGCGTCGGCTCAAAGGACATGCTGCAAGGTTCCTCAAACAGAAGCTGCAGCCGCCTGTAAACATTGCGCAGGCCATAGCCGCCGTATTGTTCGAAAAACACCTCCGCGGAGATTCCGCTGCGGCCTTCCCACTGCAGCCCCGGGCCGTTGTCCGCAATGCGGATGACCACTTTTTCGTTTTCTTCCTGCACGCTGATCCTCAGGAGGAATTCCCGCTCGTCGCTTTCGGGATGGCCGTGCTCAAAGGCGTTTTCCACAATCGGCTGCAAAATCATCCCGGGGATCTTGCACTGGCTGAGCCCCTCATCCACACTCCATTGCACCGTCAGCCTGTTCTCCTCGTGTGTCGCGCGATAGAGGCTGATATAGGTCTCCACCTGTTGGATCTCCTCCGCGATGGTGGAAAGGATTTTCCCGCCGTTGAGACTGAGGCGGTAGAATCTGGACAGGTCTGTCACGAGCTTGCTGCCCTCCTCGTCGCCCTTTGCGATGAGGCGCCAGTTCAGGTTTGACAGGGTGTTATAGAGAAAATGCGGATTGATCTGCGCCTGCAGCGCCTGAATCTGCGCATCCCGCCGGTCGAGCTCGCTTTGATAGGTCTGCTGCAGCAGCTGGCGCGTCTCATGCACAATTGTGCCGACGGCGTTGGTGATCTCTCCGATCTCGTCCCGGTCGCAGGAGACGATGTCGTTCTGATACTCCTCCGTGACCGCCCGGTTGACCTGCTGACGCAGTTCGTTCAGGCGGGAGGAGATTTTGTGTGAAAAATTCCACGCCACAAGAAGCATAAGCAGGCACAGGCCGGCCAGAATCAGCCCCATGGAGAGCATCACATCCGAGGGCATCGCCTGTGTCTGGAGGGTGGTATCCCCCTCCACGGTCAGCTCCCAGCCGCTTCCCGGCAGCGTATAGACGTGCCGGACATGTCCCTCTGCGTTCTTTTCCCAGCGTTGCGCGTCGGCAATGGCGGTCTGTTCCAGAATCAGATTGTTGTCCCCGTCCCGAAGCTGCAGCATGCAGTCCAGCTCCATCTCCGGGAGCAGATCGGAAAACAGCTCCTCCTGATCCACGGTATAGACCAGCACTGCGGACTGATTCGGCTGCCAGATATTCGCCAGCACCCGCGCGGCCGTCACATTCTCACCGTCCCAGCGCCACACCGGCTGTTCTCCGCAGCGGAGCAGCGGATTGTCAAGATTGTCCTCCATATCCCGGATAAAAATACGGGTATTTTTCACCTCGCCGTAGGTATAGAAGTCCATCGTGGCAATGAGAGGATTCTGCTCCATGACGCTGAGAATCGTCGGCTCCAGATAGTTATTGACGTCGTACGCCTTCTGGTATTCGCTGAGATAGTTTGTCTCATTGACGATTCTCTGCACATAGATATCCGCAGCAAGATAGTCAATGGAACGTTCCACGCGGGTGCACCGGTCCTTCAGCGCGTTTCCGGCGGCCTGTGCCGCCTGTGAAAGCATCTGCTCGGCGTTGCTCCTGAGCTGCTCGTGCGCAGAGCGGAACAGGACGATTCCCATCCCGCTGATCGCAACCGAAACAATCAGAGCGTAGGACACCAGAAGCTTGAGGGACATTTTCATATTATGGAAGCGCTGCATCAGTTTTCTCATTCTCTGTTCTCCCGCATGCTGTTGGCCGTCACCCCGAAGAACTTCTTAAACTGCTGGCAGAAGTAGGAAGTGTTGGGATATCCGACTCTCTGGCCGATCTCCGAAATACGGAGATTCGTCTGCAAAAGGAGCTGCTTTGCCTTCTCCATCCGGAAGGCGCACAGATACTGCGTAAGACCCTGTCCGGTTTCGCTTTTAAACAGGCTGCTGAGATAATTTGCCGACAGCTCCACCCGTTCCGCAAGCCACTCCAGTCCGATGTTTTCTCCGTAATGCCCCTCGATCAGACGGCAGACCTCCTCCACAGCGCCGTGCTCACGCGGGCTGCCGCTGCCCCGTTTCTGCTCCAGTGTTTTGAGCGCGGCGTCGATCGTGGCGTCAAATTCGGAGATCACCACAGGCTTGAGGATATAGTCATCCACACGCATCCGGATTGCCCGGCGCATATATTCAAAATCGTCATACGCGCTTTGGATGATGATGATCATATCCTCATCCGTCTGCCGGATAAGCTCGGTCAGCTCAAGGCCGCTGAGCTTCGGCATTTTGACATCCGAGATCAGAAGATCGATCTTCTGTTTTTTCAGCAGAGCGAGCGCCTCTTCTCCGTTGGATGCCTGCCAGATCTGTACCGGCAGGTTGCGCCGGCGCAGGAGGGCTTCAATGCCCCTGCGCTCCGCAAGCTCATCATCCGCGATCAGAACATTCCACATAGGCATCTTCCTTTTGCGTGTTTCGTTTTCATTCGACGATCTTCAGATCGCTTCCCACATGGATCTGAATATACGCCCGCACCTGATCGTACTGCGCCACGTTCTCCAGCACAAAAGCACGGCGGAAGTGATACTGCTCCTGCCATTCGTTCGCGGTGAACAGGCCGATGACCGTGTGCTCGTTGGTATCCCGGTAGATCTCCTCTCCGGGGCAGGTAGTCCATGTATCCGTGGCCGCATCATGCAGTTCAAGATAAATGTTGGCATAGCGGTGATCTTCAATCTTCATCCAGCTCAGACGGCCGTTGGTGGACAATTCCGTGTCCTCGCTGGTGCGGCTGGCGGTGAAATAGATGTCCAGACTGGTATCTGCAAAATTCTGCGTATTATCCACATTGGAATCCAGCGTGATACGGTTGGTTCCGTCTCTGAGTTTGGATGCATCCAGCGGCACCATGACCCACACGCTGTCGCTGCCCAGATAGGGTGTCAGATCCACGCGCTCGCAGGGCGCGCCGTTCAGCTTCACCTTCAGCACCGGAACCGTCGTATCCAGTTCGCTGACGCCGTCGCCCTCGTCTATCGGCTCCGGCTCCGGTTCCTCCAGAAGATTCGTTCCGACATGCACCAGCGCCGAAAGTGTGGCTTTCCGATAGCCTTCAAGCCCGTGCAGCTCTATGTTGCGGCAAACGCTGTAAATCGCGTTGTTCGGCGTATAAATGCCCAGAACCATGTTTTCATCCAGCTGATACTGCGGGTCCCGCGGGAAGGCGTTCCAGCTTTCCCCGTCGTACAGCTCCAGCATGACGTTTGCAAAGCGATCCGTAAAAGGCTCCCAGCTGTTCATCATATCCGCGGAAAGGAAGGAATCCGTGGAAAACTCCGTAAAGGTAAAGAAGAGATCCACGCTTTTGTCCGTCAGGTTGCCGTGATTGTAGGCATTGCTGTACAGGGCAAACTGGTTGAAGCCCTCCGCCAGATACTCCATCGGCACATCGAAGCTTACCCATGCCCACTCGCTGCCCAGATAGGGCGTCAGATCTGCGGTGAGCCAGTAATTTTCATTGACACGGAGCTGGAGCGTAGGCTTGCCGGTGAAATCCTCAGGTTCTTCGCTGGTCTGCGTGGGGTCTTCCCCGGAGGGGGCCGGCGCCTGTGCCGTACAGGCTGCCAGCGTCAGGCAGAATGCCAGCGCCAGCAGCAGAAGAAGCAGTCGTTTCATCTTTTTTCCCTCACTTTTCAAGCTGATACCGGATCATCTGATCCAGAAGAAATGCGCCGAGTACGTTCTCCCCCTTTGTGGAAAGGGATTCGTGAGTCAGAAGAGCGCCGCCGAGATTCAGGGTGGATTCATCCAGCCGCAGCGTTGTCTGCAGCATGGAGCCCTGTCCGACCAGATAGTCGCAGAGGTAAGATGCAATCTCGCCCGTGGTAATTCCGAAGCGGCCGATGATATTTGTTCCGTTGTCGGCCGCAGCCAGATAGGAAGCCGTCGCCAGATTGATGAACTGCATTCCGCCGAAACCGTCGCTGCACAGGGAGGCCGCCAGCGTGTTTTCCCGATCGGGAACAAATGCGAAGGAAAAGCGGTTATAGTCCCAGTTATCCACGGTCGTGGTGATACCGGACTGACTGCCCACATAGACCACCTTCCCGCCGGCGGTCAGATAACTGAGAATCATGCCGTTCATCTCGGAGGCCACGACAAGATCCGCGCCGCTGCCGTTTGTGAAAGCGGTCATCCACGGATAGCGGCTGCCGAGTCCGAGACGGTTCGAGGGATCATAGACCTGCACCTTTTTTCCGGACAGGCCCGCTTTGTTCAGGCTGTCAAGGGGATAGGCCCAGAGGCTCCACTCATTTTCAGCGACGGTCTGTCCGCCCTGCGTCAGCTCCAGGCGCAGCGTATACCGCACCGCGGCGTCACTGTCCGGGAAGGAGACGGGCAGCGGGGAAAGCTCGTAATAGTCGCCGTTTTGCAGCGTGATACCCTCCTGCGCCGTGCCGGATGCCACTTGCTCTTCCCCGTTCAGAAGCGTATACTGCAGCGCGGCATTCTCTAAATCTGTTCCCCCATAGAGGGAAAGCGCCGGAGTAAAGACCTGCTCCCTGCCGGCCTGATAGTTGGAGCTTTCCCGCGGCAGAAGCAGTGCGTTTTCCCCTGCCGACATACGGATGGCATCTGCATCGAAGTGTGGGCGGTACAGATCGTCAAACCAGCCGTCCGCCCATCCGTTGGGGCTCTCAAAAATATGCGTCAGGAACAGGCCAGCCACGCCTTCATGCGCCTTGCTGGCTTCCAGATAGTATTTCCGCAGATCCTGCGCGTTGTCCACCGACTCCCGGATCACCATATCGATCTGTTCTTCCGTATAACCGGCATCGCGCATCACCTGCGCCTGATCGACATCCCGATAATAGTCGTGATACCAGGTATACTGCTCGGTAGACGCCGCGTTCAGCTCCTGAATATCCCG
>CAJMQR010000022.1 GCA_905215665.1 uncultured bacterium
GCCTCGCGCAGTTTCCGGCGCGGCGTTCTGGTTTTCTGCGCCGGTCTGCTCATCACGGGCGTAACTCTGTTCATGGTGTATGTCCTGCACTTTAACAAAGAAATCTCGATTTTCTTCGGCATCCTGCACCTGCTGGGAGCCTGCATGATGCTCTATCCCCTCTTCAAGAGGCTGCCTCCGTGGGCTCTGGCGCTTCTCGGCGTTGCTTTCGTTGCGCTGGGCGTCTGGTTTGACACGCTGACCGTTTCCGCCAGGTTTCTCTTTCCCCTCGGTCTGAAATTCGACGGTTTTTACAGCGGCGATTACTTCCCTCTCTTCCCGAATCTCGGCTGGTTCCTCCTGGGCGCCTTCCTTGGAAAAACCGCCTACCGCCGCCGCACATCCCTCCTGCCGAAGGTCAACGCCGATTTCTTTCTGCTTCGCTTTTTCCGCTTCTGCGGACGCCACTCCCTCTGGATTTACCTGCTCCATCAGCCGGTTCTCACCGGACTGACGCTGCTCTACGCTTCCCTGAAATAATACAGATTCTCCCGGAATTCATGCACTCTACTGCCAGTAGAGTGCATGTCTACGTTCAGGAGAGCCGCTTCCAAAATCCGTGGCGTGACTTTTGAACCCCCGCTCCGTATTCTAAGGGCAGCAATTCTGGAGTTTGGAGGTTATTCCATGGAAGAAAATTACATTATTATGACCGATTCATCCGCCGACCTCTCTGAGGACTATGTGCAGCAGTTGCGCCTGACCGTGCTTCCTCTGAGCGTCACAATGGATGGAAAAGAATATCTGAACTATCCCGATGAGCGGGAGATCACCGCGAAGGAACTGTACGCCAAGCTCCGCAACGGCGCAATGGCAACAACCTCCGCGATCAATGTCGATACCTTCTGCAGAGAAATGGAGCCTTTCCTGAAGGCGGGCAAGGACATACTGTATCTTGGCTTTTCCTCCGGCCTCAGCGCTACCTATAACGCCTCCTGCATTGCGGCGGAGGAGCTGCGGGAGCAATATCCGGAGCGAAAAATCTTCACGGTGGACACGCTTTGCGCTTCCACCGGGCAGGGTCTTTTGTGCTATCTGACGGCAAAGCAGCGCGACAGTGGTGCCACCATCGAGGAAGCCGCAAAATATGCAGAGGACACAAAACTGAAGATCGCGCACTGGTTTACGGTTGACGATCTGCATTTTCTCAAGCGCGGCGGCCGTGTGTCCGCAGCAACGGCGATCATCGGAAGCGCGCTCGGCATCAAGCCCCTGATGCATACGGATAACGCCGGACATCTGACCGCCGTCGGCAAGGTACGCGGCAGAAAACGTGTCATCGCCGCCATGGTCGATCGCATGGAGGCGACCGCCATCCGTCCGCAGGAACAGACCGTCTTTATCAATCACGGCGACTGCATCGAGGACGCGGAATATCTGGCGCAGCAGGTGCAGGAGCGCCTGCATCCGAAGGAAATTATCATTCAGGTCATCGGTCCGGTCATCGGCGCACATTCCGGTCCCGGCACGCTTGCCCTCTATTTCCTCGCAACGGAACGTTGATTGTCTATATTGTACAAAACTTCTACAATTTTATTGTGTATTTTGTTTGGGCAAACAGTTGACTTTGGCGATTTAAAGCGGTATAGTATGAGCAAGATTTCAACAGATTGGAGGACGCAGAAATGTTCCGTATGGCTGCTCAGAAACAGAATATGGCCAACACCGCATCTGCGTCCGCCGCAGACGCGTCCTTCTGCGCTGCTTCTGGCCTGATTATTATGATGGGTGCCATTTCTCTGGCATCCATCATTTTCTTTCTGCGTGGGCTGGTAGTCCTTTCCCTGATTTCCGTCCTTGTACTGGTTCTGGGTCTGCTGCACAGCACAAAGCGTCAAAAGGGTACGTTGGTCGAACCGTTGTAACAGCGTATACGTTACCGGCCGCGTCCTAAAGGCGCCGGCCGGTTTTTGTATATATTTCAACATTCCGAAAGGAGAAAAGGAAAATGAAAAAGGTATTTTGTATGGTTCTCGCATTCGCGCTTGTAATGTGCCTTTTCGCTGGCTGCGGAAAGGACGCCGGTACTGAGGGCGGCACCGCTCTGAAAATCGGCACCATCGGCCCGCTGACCGGCGACGCCGCGCAGTATGGCAACGCCACGAAAAACGGCGCCGAGCTGGCTGCCAAGGAGATCAACGCCAAGGGCGGCGTCCAGATCGAGATCAAGGCGCAGGACGATGAAAACGACACCGAAAAATCCGTCAATGCCTACAACAACCTCCTCGACTGGGGCATGCAGGTCCTCGTAGGCCCGACCACCACCACCCCCTCTGTCGCCGTTGCCGCTGAGACCAACAAGGATCGCGTCTTTATGCTGACTCCGTCCGCCTCCGCCGTCAAGGTCACCGAAGGCAAGGACAATGTCTATCAGATCTGCTTCAACGATCCCAACCAGGGCGCCGCTTCCGCCCGTTACATCTCCGAGCATATGTCCGGCGCGAAGGTCGCCGTCATCTATGACAACGGCAGCGCCTATTCCACCGGTATCTATCAGACCTTTGAGGAAAAGGCCAAGGAGCTTGGCGTGGAAGTTGTCTCCGTCAGCACCTGCACCGAGGACACCAAGGACTACTCCGTCCAGATTGCCGATGCCAAGAATGCCGGCGCGGACGTTGTATTCCTCCCCATCTACTACACTCCCGCTTCCCTGATTCTGAACCAGGCCAACGCCGTCGGCTATCAGCCCACCTTCTTCGGCGTGGACGGCATGGACGGCATCCTCACGCTCAAGGGCTTTGACACCAAGCTCGCCGAGGGCGTTATGCTCCTGACCCCGTTTGCCGCCGACTCTACCGATGAAGCCACCTCCGCCTTTGTCAAGGCCTACAAAGAAGCCTACGGCGAAACCCCGAACCAGTTCGCTGCCGACGCTTACGACTGTGTCTACGCGGTCTATCAGGCCTTCACCGCTGCCGGACTGAGCGTGGACGCCGACCGTGAAGCAATCTGCACGGCCATGATCGAGCAGTTCAACTCCATGTCCTTCAGCGGTCTGACCGGCGCCGACATGGTCTGGAAGGACGGCCAGGTTGACAAGGCCCCGTTCGCGGTCGTCATCAAGGACGGCGTTTACACCAGCACAAACTGATACTGCGCGAACAGCGGTGCCTTCATAATAGAAACCAAAGGTTTTTATTATGAAGTAGTATGCGTGTTCCGTATGCGCGCTTTTCATTGAAATACCCAGCCTCGCGCCGCTTCCTGCGGCGCGGGGCATCCCCGCGGTTTAACGATCCTGCAACGACACAGAAACAGGAGGCGGTCTTATGGCCTTTCTATCCAATCTGATCAATGGTTTGAGCTTGGGCAGCGTTTATGCCATCATCGCGCTGGGCTACACCATGGTCTACGGCATCGCAAAGATGCTGAATTTCGCGCACGGCGACGTCATTATGATCGGCGCCTATATTTCCTTCGTCACCATCACCTCTCTGGGGACGCCCCCCCTGCTGGCTCTGGTAATCGCCATGCTCGTCTGCACCGGACTTGGTATGCTCATCGAGCGTCTTGCCTATAAGCCGCTTCGTTCCGCTACCTCCCTTGCGGTTTTGATCACCGCCATCGGCGTGAGCTACTTCCTTCAGAATCTTGCACAGCTCATCTGGTCACCGAATACGGTCGTGTATCCCTCCATCGTCACTTTTGGCTCGCTGCAGCTCTTCGGTGGGCGGCTCATCATTACCGGCGAAGCGCTGGTAACCGTCGCCGCCTGCGTGGTTATCATGATCGGATTGACGCTGTTTACCAATAAAACAAAAACAGGAAAGGCAATGCGCGCCGTTGCGGAGGATCGCAACGCCGCCGAGCTGATGGGCATCAGCGTCAACCGCACGATCTCCATCACCTTTGCCATCGGCTCCGCGCTTGCCGCAATCGCCGGTGTCCTGTACTGCTCCATGTATCCCGTACTCTCCCCCACGACCGGTTCCCTTCCCGGCATCAAGGCCTTCACCGCCGCCGTGTTCGGCGGGATCGGTTCCATTCCCGGCGCCCTGCTGGGCGGCGTCCTGCTGGGCATCATTGAGATTTTCAGCAAAGCCTATATCAGCCAGGAGCTGAGCAACGCCATCGTGTTCGCCGTTCTGATCATCATTCTTCTTGTCAAGCCGAACGGATTGCTGGGCAAGAAGGTGCGCGAGAAAGTTTGAGGTGTTTTCTATGAATTTGTGGAAATCAAAGACCTCCCGGCGCAATCTGATCACTCTGGCAATCGTCATTGCGGCCTATGTACTCATGCAGCTTCTCAGTTCCGCCGGCGTTCTGTCGCGCTCCATAAGCGGTCAGCTCGTGCCGATCTGTGTGTACATCGTCATGGCCCTCTCATTGAATCTGGTCGTCGGTATTTCCGGCGAGCTGAGTCTCGGACACGCGGGCTTTATGAGCATTGGCGCGTTTTCCGGCGTAATCGCAGTCGCGTCTTTTTCGGATAAAATCGGCAACTCCGTCCTTCTGATGCTCGTCGCCATGCTGATCGGCGGTGTGCTTGCGGGTATCGCGGGCGTGCTGATCGGTATCCCCGTACTGCGCCTGCGCGGGGACTATCTGGCTATCGTCACACTGGCCTTCGGTGAGATCATCCGCAACATCATTGACTGCCTCTATGTCACTCTGTCCGACAGCGGGCTGCACTTTTCCATGTTCTCCGGCAGCGAGCTGCCCGGCGAATTCCTGATTGCAGGGCCGCAGGGTGCCTCCGTTCCCGCGCGTCTGTCCACCTTTGCAATCGGCTTTGGTCTGGTGCTGTTCACCCTCGTCATCATCATGAACCTCGTTCACAGCCGTGAGGGCCGCGCAATCCGCGCCATCCGCGACAACAACATCGCGGCGGAATCCGTCGGTCTGAACATCACCGCCTTTAAGATGAAAGCCTTTGTGATCTCCGCAATTCTCGCCGGTATGGCAGGCGTTCTTTTTGCCATGAATTACTCCGCAATTGAAGCAAAGAAGTTCAACTTCAATACCTCCATCAGCGTCCTTGTCATGGTCGTCCTCGGCGGTATGGGAAGCCTGCGCGGCTCCATCATCGCCGCCGTAGTTCTGACCGTCCTGCCAGAAGCCCTGCGCGGCCTGGACGATTACCGTATGCTGATCTATGCCGTTGTACTGATTCTTGTCATGGTTCTCAATAACAACGCCCGTTTCCAGCAGTTCAAGCAGTCATTTAGCGGCAAAGTCCGCAGGCTCTTCCGCAGAAAGGGGGCAAAGGCATGAGCACAAAAATGGTTCCGCTGCCCACCGATACCATCATCCCGGAACGTGATCTGCACCGTCAGCCGGTTCTGGACGTCCGTAATCTGGGCATCGATTTCGGCGGTCTGACCGCCGTGGACAAATTCACGCTGACCATTGGCGCGACGGAAATCGCCGGTCTGATCGGCCCGAACGGCGCCGGCAAGACAACCATCTTCAACCTTCTGACCAACGTCTACCAGCCCACCCGCGGCACAATTCTTCTGCGCGGCGTGGATACGAAGGGTATGACCACCGCGCAGGTCAACCGCATGGGCATCGCCCGTACCTTCCAGAACATCCGTCTTTTCAGCAGCATGTCCGTGCTGGACAACGTCAAGGTCGGCATGCACAACGGCATCAAATGCTCTTTTGCCTCCTCCCTGCTGCACACGCCGCGCTACTACCGCAGCGAACGCATCGCAAAGGAACGCTGCATGGAGCTGCTGGATTTCATGGGGATGGCGGATCTTGCCCAGCAGCGTGCGGGCAGCCTCCCCTATGGCGCGCAGCGCCGACTTGAAATTGTCCGCGCACTTGCGACAAATCCCGCAATCATCCTTCTGGACGAGCCGGCAGCCGGCATGAACCCCTCGGAAACCGCCGAGCTGATGGAACACATCCGTCTGATCCGTGACACCTTCCAGATCGCAATCATGCTGATCGAGCATGATATGAATCTGGTCATGGGTGTCTGCGAAGGCATCGCCGTCGTCAATTACGGCAAGATCATCGCCAAGGGCACACCCGATCAGATCCGTTCCAATCCCGAAGTCATCGAAGCCTATCTTGGAAAGAAAGGAGCCGAACGCCATGCTGAAGGTTGATCAGATTCATGTCTACTACGGTTCCATTCATGCCATCAAGGGCATTTCCTTTGAAGTCCATGAGGGAGAAACCGTCGCGCTGATCGGTGCGAACGGCGCGGGTAAATCCACCACCCTGAAAACGGTTTCCGGCCTGCTGCATCCAAAAGCCGGCAGCATCCGTTTTCTGGACAAGGATATCTCCCACTGCGATGCCCACACGCTCGTGCGGCACGGCATGGCGCACGTCCCCGAAGGACGGCGGATCTTCCTGCAGATGACCGTGCAGGAAAATCTGGAGATGGGGGCCTTTACCAGAAAGGATGACATCTCCGAGACGCTGGAAAACGTCTATCAGCGCTTTCCCCGTCTGAAGGAGCGCCGCAAGCAGATTGCCGGCACGCTTTCCGGCGGTGAGCAGCAGATGCTTGCCATGGGCCGCGGCCTCATGATTCATCCGAAGCTGCTGATGCTGGATGAACCCTCCATGGGCCTCGCCCCCATTCTGGTCGAGCAGATCTTCGACATCATCCGCGAGCTGCACGACAGCGGCACCACCATTCTTCTCGTTGAGCAGAACGCCGGTATGGCGCTCAGCGTGGCGGACCGGGCCTATGTGCTGGAAACCGGGAAAATAACCCTCTCCGGCACCGGCGCCGAACTTGCAAACAGCGAACAGGTCAAGCAGGCCTACCTCGGCGGCTGACCATCAAAAAGGAGCCTGGCAGCTTATGCTGTCAGGCTCCTTTTTCTGATCATCTGTGATCTTTGGAAAGAACCGGCATCAGACGATGGACGGCACCGGCGTGGGTCTCGCCGGGTCAAAAACCTTGTCCACGTCAAAAAGATCCTCCAGAAGATCCGGATTGTACCACATCCGGTAGCCGTCCAGATTCCGGCGTCCCTGCCGCACATAATCATTGCGGATCTGTACCCAGTGCTGCGTGGAGTCCACATTGCAGAAGAAGCGGAAACCGGCATTATACAGGGTCTCATACTTTGAACCGGAGTATTTTCCGATTCCCGCGATGTCGCTGCCGTGGGGATAGATGAAGATATCGGTTTCACCAACAATGGATTCCACCTGATCCTCCCATTTCTGGGTGTCTTCCTTGGCTTTTTCATCGGAAATATTCCCGAAATCCGGATGGCCGAAGCTGTGGCTTGCTATCTCCCATCCCTTGTCCCGCAGACATTTGGCCACCTTCCTGGCCTCCTCCACCTGGCGGTTGAACTCCTCCTCGCCGCCGATGGTGTCCTTCCATTTCGGGTTTGTCCGGTAACCGAACACCCCCTGATAGCCGGTCAGGGCGATGATGGCACGCGCGCCACGGTAGGAAAAATCCGGATGCTTCTGACAGAACTTTTCCAGAATGGGTACCAGATCATAATCGCCGGTCAGCTTTTGTCCGTTCGCGTCGATATAGGTGCAGGTGGGATAGCCGTCTTCACCGACGACCAGATGATCGGCAAAGCCGTCGCCCTTCGCGTCCGGCTGGTGATCCTCGTCGCCGTCCACCATGTATTCGTAATAGTTGACGTCGTCCTGCGACATGACAAAGGGCGTCTTGCCGGGCGGAAGATAGATATCGCCCTGTTCGTAGACAAGATTCCCATTCTCATCCGTCACCTGTTTGGCAATGTCATGGATGCGCACCAGAACGTAGCCCCGGCTGTACATCTCCTCCAGAATCGCCTCGAACTCTTTGATCGTGGTCATATACTGGTTATAGCCGGCGTTGGTATAATCTCCGTCAAAGGCGCGGTCTGTGTCCACAATCAGCGTATGGAAGAACACATGCGTGATATTTGTGGTATCGCTCCAGCGAACCGCCTGCTGCTTTGCGGAGTTATATCGAAGCTGCGCTTCCGCAAGGTCCGGCTGCTGCTGCCATCCGCTGCCGAATTCCTCCAGCTTTGCCAAAGCGGCGTCGTAATCATACCCGGCTGCGAGGACGTCCGCTTCCTGAATCAGCGCGGCGGCGCGAACCTCCGGTGCTTCCGTCTGCGGCTCTGTTTCGCTCGGCTCGCTCGGAGCGGCACTCGACGGCGGCGTGGTCTGTTCCGTGTCCCCCGACTTGCGGATTACGGACACAAGCCAGACCACAAGCACCGCAAGCAGCAGCACGATCAGGGTCAGAATGACATAGAGCTTTCCGTTTCCGCTCTTTTTCTTCCGTTCTGCGGAACCTCTTCTGTCCGCGGGACGGCGATACCCCTGCGGTTCCTCGTGATAATCCTCACGCCGCGGCTGGCGGCGATACGCCTGAGGTTCTTCCCAATCCCGGCGTTCCTCCTGCCGGCGCGCGGGACGGCGGTATCCCTGCGGTTCTTCGCGATAATCCTCACGCGCCTGCTGGCGGCGATATCCCTGCTCCAGCTCCTGCCGGCGGCCGCTTTCCTGCCTCCGATCGGAAGGTGAAGCTCCCGTTCTCTGTTCGTGAGAGGTCTCATGCTTTTGGGCAAGGAATTTCTCTACGTCCCATTCCTCGTCCATTTCAAAATCGTATGCCTTTCGGCGACCGTATTCTCTCCGGTCATCATCTCTGTTGTTCGGGGGGCGGTTTTCCGTCATGAGCCCAACCTCCTTCTATATCTGTATCTCTTTTTTAATGACGACAGTACCCTGCCTGAAGTTCCCTTTATTCCTTCAATAATCTGCGGCGGGAGATGTTGATGGTTCCCTCCTGCATATGGTTCATCCAGCTCAGGCTCTTCCCGCAGCCGTAAGCCACACAGGAGTCCGCATCATCCGCAACGACGCAGGAGATTTCCGTCCGGTCTCTGAGAATCTGATCCATTCCCCAGAGCTGGCTGCCGCCGCCCGTCAGGAGAATACCGTTCTTGGAGATATCCGCCACCAGTTCCGGTGTCGTCTGCTCCAGAACGTCAAGCACTTTATCGGCAATCTGGCGGGCAGGACGGCGCAGGACATCCATGAGTTCCTCGGAATTGACCGTGATTTCATGCGCAAGACCGGATCTCACATCCCGTCCCTTGACCGTCATGGTCAGACTTGCCGGACGGGGGCTGACACAGCCGATGGACAGCTTGATTTCCTCCGCCGTATTTGCACCGATGATGACGCCGTAATGCTTGCGGACATATTTGATGATTGCCTCATCAAATTCAATGCCCGCCACCTTGATGGAAGAAGAAACCGCAACACCGTTCATGGTAATCACGCCGATGTCCGTCGTTCCGCCGCCGATGTCAACGACCATGTGTCCCTCCGGCGCATTGACATCCAGATGCGCGCCGAGCGCCGCGGCAAGGGGCTCTTCGATCAGATAAACCCGTCTGGCGCCGGCTTCCATGGCGGCCTGAATCACCGCGCGCTCCTCCACCTCGGTTATGCCGCTGGGGACGCAGACGATCATGCGCGGCTTGACGATGGAAAAACGGACGACCCGGCGGATCATCTCCGTCAGCATACGCGCCGTCAGCTCATAGTCGGAAATCACGCCGTCCTGCAGCGGATGGATCGCGGCCACATTGCCCGGCGTTCTGCCCAGCATATTGCGCGCGGCCGCGCCGACCTGCAGAACTTTGCCGGTATTTTTGTCCAGCGCGATCACCGACGGTTCACGCAGGACGACCCCCTTCCCGGCGGCATAGATCAAAACGTTCGAGGTACCGAGGTCGATACCCAGATCCTTGGAAAATAAAAACATATCGTCACCTACTATTTCTGGTTTGTTCCGGTGGTCTCGCGGGTGGCCGCCAGCGTTGCGCAGGCAACCGTCTCCGCGCCTGCGGCTCTGAGGATCTTGCTGCATTCCGAGAGTGTCGCGCCGGTGGTAATCACATCGTCGATCAGCAGAATCCGTTTTCCCTTGATGCTTTCCGCATTCTCCGCCGCATAGACGCCCAAGACGTTGGCTCTCCGAGCCGCGGCATCCGCCTGCCTGGACTGTGCGGGATTATGACGGATCTTCCGCAGTGTCTGCACGCAGGGAAGCCCCAGCTCCAGCGCCGTGCGCCGGGCCAGAAGCTGGGCCTGATCATAGCCGCGGCTTCTGCGGCGCCGGGCGCTGATGGGAACCCATGTCAGGAGATCATAAGTCTCCCCCTGCCGGAGCAGGCGCATGGCAAGCAGGCGCCCATAGGCATCCGCGTACTGACGCATGGAGCGGAATTTGTACCTCAGAACAGAATCGCGCACCGTGCCTTCATAATAATACACGCAGCAGCAGCCGGTATAAAACGACCCTCTTTTGACGCTTTCGTTCACGGTCGGAAGGCCTGTCCGGCAGCCCTCGCACAGATCCGTCTCGTTTTCCCGCAGAAGCCTGCCGCAGAAAACGCATTTGGGAGGATAGAGCAGATCCAGCAGCCAGCGGAAAACCTTCATTGTTCGCATCCCCGCATCAGTCGCCAGCGCAGGCCGCTGTATCGCTTATCGCGGCGGTTGTTGTATGTCATCTGCGCGACGACCTCCTCATTGCCGACCAGAATCAGCAGCTCCCGCGCTCTGGTAATCGCGGTATAAAGCACCCCACGGGTCAGAAGCAGCGGTGCGCCGCCGAAAACGGCAAAAATCACGGCCTTATACTCGCTTCCCTGACTCTTGTGCGCGGTAATGGCATAGGCCAGCTCCAGTTCGGGCAGCATGTCCGAATCATAGACCGCGTCCCGGTCGTCAAAGCGGATGTGTACCTGATCCTCATACGGGTCTATCCTGCAAATGATCCCGATATCGCCATTGAAAATGCCGGTTCCGGAGCCGCCGTCGGGTCTTTTCCATAGTATATCATAATTATTGCGGATTTGCATCACCCGATCGCCCTCGCGGAAGCAAATTTCACCGCAATATTTTTCTTTTTTGGAGGGCTGCGGCGGATTCAGCGCCGCCTGCAGCACGCGGTTGAGATTGATGGTGCCGGTCTCTCCCTTTCTTGTCGGGCTGATCACCTGAATGTCCTCCGGACGGATCCCCATGTTTTCCGGCAGGCGCCTTGCGCAGAGATCCGCGATGGTCTGCACCACCGACTCTGCCGTCCGGCGCTTCATAAAGAAGAAATCCCTGTCCTTCACCGTCAATACAGGTAGCTCGCCGCGGTTTACCGCGTGAGCATTCATGACAATCAGGCTCTGCTGCGCCTGCCGAAAAATCTCGGTCAGACAGATCGTTTTAACCGCGCCGCTGGTAATGAGATCCGAAAAGAGCCGGCCGGCGCCGACGCTCGGAAGCTGGTCGGGGTCGCCCACCAGAATCAGCTTCGCCTCTTGGGGCAGGGCCAGCAGCAGACTGTGCATCAGCAGCACGTCCACCATGGAAACCTCGTCCACAATCAGCGCGTCGCACTTGAGCGGCTCGTCCTCGTCGCGCATAAAAACCATCTCTCCCGTTTCCGGCGAGATCTGCGTTTCCAGCAGGCGGTGGATGGTTGAAGCCTCCCTGCCCGTCAGCTCGGAGAGACGTTTCGCCGCGCGACCGGTGGGCGCCGCCAGAAGGGTCTGCAAATGCCTCTGGTCAAACAGCGTCAGAATTCCCGCGAGCGTCGTGGTTTTTCCCGTGCCCGGGCCGCCGGTGAGGATCATGACACGTTCCTGCGCCGCGGCGCAGATCGCTTCGCGCTGTTTTTCCGCGTACCGTATGCCGTTTACCGCCTCAATGGAGGCAACGGAAACCTCTTTCCGCTCCTGCGGCGTCTGCGACGCCATCCGCAGGATGCGCTGCGTAATATATGTCTCGGCCTCGTAATATTCCGGCAGATATACCGCCTGCAGGCCGGCGATTTCATCCAGCTCGATACGCCCCAGCTCGCACAGGCGGTCCATGGCTTCCTCCACCTCCGCGGCTTCCAGCTCGAGAAGGGATGCTGTCGCCGTCGTGAGCTTGTCCTTCGGAAGGAAGCTGTGGCCGTTGGCGAGGTTATGGCGCAGCTCAAAGAGCACACCCGCCTCCACACGCCGCGGGTCGTTTCCGTCAAAACCCAGCTCCAGTGCCAGCGTATCCGCAGAGGAAAAAACGGCGCCGAACTGCGGCTGCGTCAGAAGATAGGGGTTTTCCTGCACCAGTTCCATGGCCCGGCCGCCGTAAGCGCGATAAAGCTGAACAGCGGTCTCAGCGGGAATATGATAGGCAGCAAGGAATTCAATCAGGTGGCGCACGCCCACCTGCTGGCGGAAGGACGCCCCCATCTCCAGCGCCTTTTTCATGGAAATCCCGGAGATTTCCGTCAGCCTTTCCGGCGCGCGCTCCAGTATTTTCAGGCTGTCTTCTCCGAAGGCTGCGACGATCTTCTCCGCCGTTTTCGGGCCGATGCCCCGCACCGCGCGCGACGACAGATAGGCAAGGATCTCCTTGCTGCTGTCCGGCAGCATACGTTCCAGAAATTCCGCTTCGAACTGCCGCCCGTAGTTCGCATGGGTGCCCCATTTCCCGGTTACGATGAGACGCTCTCCCGCCACCGGCACGGGAATCGTCCCCACGACCGTGATCAGACCGCCCTCCTCACTGTCCAGCTTAATGACAGCGTATCCGTTTTCCTGATTCTGAAAGACCACCGCGGCGACCGTGCCGCTAATCAGCTCCTGCTCCACGCTTCCATTTCTCCAGTTCCAAATATTCTTCTCCGGCCTTGCAGAGAAGCAGCGACGAATCCTCTCCGATCATCTTCTGTGCCGCCTGTCTCACATCCTCCGCCAGCCCAGTATCCACATAGATCACCTTTCCGCGGACGCCGCGGCGCTCCCGCAGCCAGTCGCAGGCGCGGATGCGCTGCTGTACCTGTGCCGTATCGCCGCGCAGATAGACAATCAGATAGGTATCCTCCTCCGGCAGCGGCATCAGCAGGGCTTCAAAAACCGTCCATGAAATCAAAAACGCGCCGCAGGCGGCCAGAGCCGCGATCAGTATCGTCATTTTGATCACCTCATGCCATTGTATGCCGGCGCATGAGGCAGCGTACCTGTATTATACTACAACAGAAGTGGCCGGGAAGCAATGG